>JBNAWO010000048.1:0-17172 GCA_049699815.1 Ignavibacteria bacterium
GCCAATCAAAAACATTTGAACTTGAGTTAAGGATGGATTCCCTTTCAAACTATAGAATGCTCCTTCCGGTCCATCGGGGACTGGAACTTTAATTATTTGAGTAATCGAGTCTCTTTTTTGTTTGATCGCAGTAAGATCAGAAAATTTAATTGCAATATTGTTCCAATCTTCTCTAATTGGCTCACGATATTCATAATAGTTATTCGAATCAATTCCAAATCTTACAATAATATCCCCATTTTTTAATTCTTTATTTCCGTGATAATACAATTTCATCTCACGATAATTGAAAACATCCATTGGTCGATAAAGAACTTTGAGGGCAAATGCCGATTCTCTGTATTTCAAATTATTAATGCGAATTGCCAGAGATTGTTCATTCTTATAAATCTTTTCTGTTCCAGTTGTTTGTTGTGTTCTATCTAGTTCTCGACCAACATCTGGAGGACTGTAATAATAAGGTGAATTATCTTCAATATTCACAACTGAAAGGTTAAGTCTGGGGTCATCCTTAATTGCTTTTCGCCATTGATTACCAACAAGATTAAACTCTGCAATTCTGATATGCATTGAATCACTAATTCCGGTAAACCACAATCTTATCATATTGATATTTGTAAAACTCGGTTCACCAATTTTAGTTTTAAAATCTTTAAGCGGAATTCTGAATTGATACCACTTCGTTTCTACTCCGCCACCTACAATGTACGGGTTTGCTGCAGTGTTAGTATCAAGTGGAATTTCGTATTGGAAATAAGAATTGACTATATCAAGAACGCCATTTCTATTTAAATCTTCTGTATCCGGAAATCTTCCTGCTTCAGTCAAAGATGCATTTCCTTCCGTTCCATTTATTCCTGAATAATTCTGTGTACCCAAATTAAAATAGAAATTATCACCGCTTGGGTCAGAACCCAGTTCTGGATAAAGTTGTGTTTCGACTTCGTCAGGTATTCCATCTAAACCGACATCTTCTCCTTGATCAATAAGTTCATTAAATTTTTTTGTATCTTCTGTATCAAGTTTTTTGTTTGGAATTACATCTTCAGAAATTTTTCCAAGATCAATGTAAAGCTTTGCATTTGGTGGAATTTTATTCGGCAAAATCCAGAATTCAATAAATTCTATATTTTGATCGAGAAAATTACTTGCTGTAGAAGAAAGTAATTTCATTAATCCACCCCAATTCAAATCAGGGAAAGCAAGGTCGGGCTGGTAATTATACTCTCCACGTAAAAATGGAGAATAAATTATGTCGAGAACGGTAACTTGCTCATTACCACGAGCAACTGTCTTTTTGGGCCAAATCTGTTGAACAAGCACATCACTCGGTAAACGATTGTACCAGAATGTTTTTGCTTTGCGTTTTATAATCAAAGTATCAACATCAGTATAGTGATAACCTTTTGGCGGTGATGCGTATTTCCAGCTTGTGTAGTTTACACCAATTGACATAATTTGTTTTGAGCCTTCAAAATCATCTATATAGGCAACACTCTGACCACGATCACTGGCAATTGTACTTTTCTTTGTGTTTGGATCAGGATTAATGTAAGCAGCTTCGCCTCTAATTGAAAGATTAGACATCTCTTTTGTTGAGATGAAATTATTCAAAAACTTTGTGATGAAAGGTAATTCAATTGATGTCTGAGCGTCGATACCATAAATTGTATTTAAGATAGGCTCTTCTCCAACTCTAACTTTATCTGAAAGAGTTTGCTGATTTAAAGTTAGCATCGAAAAACCAAGTTTTGATTTTTGACCTAAGTCTAATTCGCCTCTCACTCCAAAAAGAGATTTGGCAGCAAGCTGGAATAAAGTATTTTCTTCATAAGAAATTCTTAAATCAGCATTTGGAAGAAGTGCTTGCTCATTTCTAATTATAAGTTGTCCTGTATTATAATCAACGATGTAATCAACATTTGGGATCAGTTCTCTGCCTCCAAGTCTTACTTTTACGCTTCCTTCAACAATATTAAAACCAAGATTAAATGTTGATGCAGATGTGCCGGAAGATTTTCCAACAATTACAAATTTGTCTTTTGCACTGTTTAATCTTGCAATGCTCGCTAGTGTATCATAAACATCAAGATACATCAGAGAATCAGGTAAGTTTGAAGGTAAATTTCTACCAAATGGTTGAAGAACAGGAAAAATAATTTCACCTGTCTCAGTATTTATTGTCAAACCTGGTCTGAAATCAAATTTTCCATCTGGGCGTGGATTATCTGAATCATCAACTTTATCAAGCCCGAATGTATTTAAGAATTTAATTCCATTCCAATCATTTCTTGGTTCCTGACCGGGTACCTCATATTGAATATCAAGTTCAAAGCCTTCCTTCTTAATATTTCTTACGCCAAGTGGATAAATATTTCGTAGCTGAAGTTTCCATGCTGTTTTATATTGTGGTTGAAGATTTGCTGGTTTAATTAATTTCAAAATCAAAGTAACTGTATCTGGCACATCTGCAACAAATTCACCATAGAAAATATCGTTTTCATTTCCTGGATCACCTTCCATACGGTAGGCAACTGCAATAGCATCGGTCTCATTTATTTGGGTTTTGAAAGTAATGTAACCCGTTTCATAATGAACGATGTATTCAGATGGATCAAGTTTTATAAATCTTCCAACTTCAATTTGACCGGGGACTGCATCTATATTACCTCGAAGATTATCTGGATATGATTGACTTCTTTGTCTTGGATTTAAATAAATATAAGCGTTTACTCTTCTTTCTTTTGGATTAGGGAGTCCTGTGATAGTTTTCCAAACTTCAATATCTTTTATTCGATAGTATTCGACCGGAATCGGGGTTGGATTTCCATAATGTTTATTAAAGATATTCAATTCTGCTGAAGTATCTGCATAAACAGTATCAACGAAATAATGATTGGTTGAATATTCATAAACTCTTTTTTTGAATTGTTGAGCCTCAGCACCGCCAGATAATACTTTTTCCTTTACCTCACCTTTTTTCTGACTTGCAATTGCCGTTAACCACAAAGGTCCCAATTGAAATTTTGCTTTGACTCCAAATAAAGCTTCTCCGCCGCCAACTAAAGGTGATGTTTGTAACGAGACATTACCTGCTTCAACACTTTGAACAATTTCATCGGGATAACCTGTGTATTTAATCTTCAATTGATTTTCGTACTCAAATGTGTTTTGAGTATTCCAATCAGCCATTATGGTGAGTTTATCGCCAATCGTTCCACTTATGTTAATTTGAACATCCTGTTTAAAATTCGGTTCATTACGAACATTTCCAAGCAATGAGGCGGTTACACCTTCAGTTTTTTCATTTCGCCAGCTTCCATCAATTGTAACTGCACCATTGATTCTGAGATTAATCTTTGGCGGACCGAAAATACTCAAAACAGGATTTGATGGAATTGGAATATCAATGTTAGTAATGGAAGCCAAAACATCTCCCAGTTCTTTTTTTCCAAGCTTAACATCATACTTGTAAGCAAGCTCTTCCCAATTTTTTCGTTGAATGTAGGCAAGCTTAAGATTGATATACTGCTCAATTGGAATTGTCGCTCTTACTTTCCATTCTTTCCCATCTATTGTTTCTTTTATTATTACAAACTTTCCGGTTGAATCAAGTGCGACCGTTCGACTTACAAGTGCATCAGGTACTTTTAAAAATAAAGGATGTTTTCTTTTCTCAAATAAGCTAACATTAGGAGAATCTTTTCTCTTATATTGAAAATGCTTTATTCTGGCCGTAGAATCTATTGCTAAGGAATCTATTAGAAGAAGTGAATCTCTAATCGTAATTGAATCTTGTTTTATAGGAATTGATTTTTCATTTTCAAGAACTTTATTTTTTGCTTCCTCTTCTTGAATCCATTTCTCAATATCATTCGTATCGGATGGTTGAGGAGAACTTGAAAGTTGAATTGAACTGAAATTTTTCGAACCATTTGTTGATTCTTCTGGATAAAAATCATTTAAGAGGGTTAGTCCTTTCTCGTTCAATAAATGATGGGTCTTAGCATTTTCACCATTCAATGAAATTTGCTCAGTAAACTTCTCTGCCTCTTTCACTGATAAATTAAAAGTAGATCCAACTGCATAAAACTTCTGTAAATCAAAAAAGTATCGATAAGAATCGCTATTATCATCTTGTCTTACTGGACTAACTAAGACAAATCCGCTAATAAATAAAGCGAATATAATTGTTATTCCAAATTTGAATGATAATTTAATTTTCATTTAGAGTATCTTATCAAAATTTTTTAACTGTAAATTTAATATTCTGTAGAATTTATTCGATAAGATACTCCTTTTTCTTTTGGTGGGAGATTGAGTTGTTAACTAAAATTATCATGAAAAGATTTTGCATATTAAATCTGAATGATATCTTCTTGAAAAACCGGGACTTGAATTTGATCGATAACTTCGTTGTCATTTACAATTACCGCCGTCAATTTGTTTCCGTATGCACAACCAGTATCAATATAATAAACATTTGAATTTTTTTCATAAAGAGTTTCGAATCTTCGAGTATGTCCAACAATCTGAAGCTTACCGATATTAATTAAATTTTCTCTAACCCAGATTACTGAATAATCCTTTTCTAAATCAGGAGCTAACAATTTTTCAATAAATGAATCATGAGAACCATCAAGTTTATATTGATTAAAATATTTTTTATATACTTTTGAAATTCCAGCGTGACAGATGAAAGCATCTTTTGTATTATAAAACAACTTTAATTTTTCTACATACTCAAGATGTGGTTCAAGTGAATCGGGATTGTTTTTATAAGAATTGATAGTTGTGATATGCCCATTATAAATCCAGGTTCTTGCCATCGCAGAAAAAGGTTCACGGAAATATTGCAAGAACATAAAATCGTGATTGCCAAGACAAACTTTAATGTTATTTGAAATACAAAAATGAATCGTCTCACAAGCAAAGTTACCTCTATCTACAAGATCACCGACTGTATATACCTCAATGTCTGAATATTTTGCCTTCACCTGTGAATAAAGCTCTTTCAGAGTATTATAACAACCGTGAATATCTCCAATAACTGCTATCATATGTAATTATTTTTCTTTGCGTAAAATTTCAACTCATCTCTAAAATCAGGATGAGCGATGTTAATTAACTGATGGACTCTTTCTCGAATGCTTTTTCCATGTAAATATGCAACTCCATATTCAGTTATAACATAATGAACATCGGCACGATTTGTAACAACACCAGCTCCTGGCTTTAAGGTCGAAACAATTCTTGAAATTTTAAAATCCTTTGTTGTAGATGGAAGCGCAATAATTGGCTTTCCGCCCTCTGATCTGGCAGCTCCACGAATAAAATCGACCTGTCCTCCAAATCCGGAATACAACTTTGAACCAATTGAGTCTGAACAAACCTGGCCTGTAATATCAACTTCAAGTGCAGAATTTATTGCAACCATTTTGTAATTCTGGGCAATTACGAATGGATCGTTTACATATTCTTGTGGATGAAATTCAATAGATGGATTGTTATCTATGTAATCATATAATTTTCTACTCCCCAAAACAAAGCCAGCGATTGTTTTTCCTGCATGAAGTTTCTTCCTTTTATTGGTAATAATTCCTTTATTGACCAAATCTATAATACCATCAGAAAACATTTCTGAATGAATTCCGAGATCTTTTTTTGTATCCAGAAATCTTGTAACTGAATCTGGAATTGCTCCAATACCCATTTGTAATGTAGATCCATCTTCAATCAATTCTGCAATGTTCTCTCCAATTTTGCGATAAACCTCCATCATTTCTGGAGTTGTATCTTCTTTAATTTGAGGTAATTCAGCAATTGGTTCATCAACTTCAACTATGTATGTTAATTTATTAATGTGGATGAAACTATCGCCTAAGGCTCTTGGCATTTGAGGATTTATCTGAGCGATAATTATATCTGAGTTTTCTGCTGCAGTTTTAATTAGACCGACTTCAACTCCCAAACTGCAAAAACCATGTTCGTCGGGTGGCGATAAATGTACAAATGCAACATTTGGTTTAATTATCCCTTTAGAAAAAAGGAGAGGATATTCAAAGAGATAAATGGGAGTAAAATCAGCTCTGCCTTCACTTACGGCTTTCCTTGCAGCTGCGCCCATAAAAAATGAAATGTGCTTGAAAGATTTTTCCATTCCCGGATGTAAATATGGCAGATCTCCAACAGTTAAGGCGTGAAGAATTTGAACATTCTCAAGTTCATCTTTTCTTGCAACTAAAGCATTTATTAAAGTCATTGGAAATGCACAGTTTCCATGCATTACAATTTTATCACCAGATTTAACAACGCTTACAGCTTCTTCCGGAGTTCGTAATTTAGATTTATAATTCTGCAACCAGAAAGAAGATTTAATATTTTTTGTAATTATATCCTGCATCACAAATCCACCCTAATTTTTTGAGAAAAAGAATAATTTTTTGAATTCAATGTCAAATAATTCCGAAAGAGTTTCGTTTGTACAATTACCATCAAAAGTACAAACACCCTTTGATAAACCATTATTAGATTTTAAAGCTTCTTCAACCCCTTTTTCAGCAATTTCAAGAACATATCCTATAATAGCGTTATTCAATCCATAACTTGCTGTTCGAGAAACAAGAGCTGGAATATTGGGAACACAATAATGAATGACATTATGCGCAATGTAAACAGGATTTGAAATTGTTGTCGGTCTGCTTGTTTCGACACATCCACCTTGATCAATCGAAACATCAATAATGACTGAGCCAGGTTTCATTGTTTTCACCATTTCCTCTGTAACGATATGTGGAGTTTTTTCACCTTTAATTAAAACAGCACCAATTAAAACATCAGCAAATTTAACTGCACGCTCAATTGTATATGGATTCAAAACAACCGTTGTAATAGATTTACCCAGATGATCTTCAATATTTTTCAACTTCTTAATATCTTTATCGAGTACAATCACCTGAGCACCAACTCCAAGAGCAGTTCGAGCAGCATTTGTTCCTACTGTCCCTGCACCAAGAATTACAACTGCTGCAGGTGCAACTCCTGAAATACCACCAAGCAACATTCCGCGACTTATATCAAAATTTTTCTCCAAATATCTTGCAGCAATCTGAATTGACATTTGACCGGCAATTTCACTCATCACGCTCAAAATGGGAAGATTCCCATCTTCATCTTCTACAAGCTCAAATCCGATAGATGTAACTTTTCTCTCAAGAAGCAAATCTAAAATTCTTTTTCTCATAAAAAGTTGAAGAAAAGAAAATACAATCTGATTTGGATTTAATTTTAATGCTTCTCCTTCTGTTAATGGAGCGACTTTAACAACTAATTCTGAACGATTAATTACTTCATCGGGTGAGTAAACTATTTTTGCACCGACTTTTTCGTAATCTTCGTTTGTAAATCTGCTCTGTAAACCCGCATCTTTCTCAACAAAAACCTGATGACCCTGATCAACAAGCAACTTAACTCCAGCTGGAGTTAGCGCAACTCTTTTTTCTTCAAGTTGAGTTTCTTTAAGAATCCCTATTCTCATTTAATTACTCGATTTTGTTTTGCTTTGATTTCAATTTAAATAAAAATTGATTTTCTAAGAACTTGAAGATAAACCCGAAATAAAAAATGTTTTTTGGTCTTTAATAAGAATCAGGTAAGAAATATAATTTTTGAAATTTAAATCATATACACGAATTATTTGAAAAATTCCCACTATCAAAAAATTTCATCTGAGAGATTTGATTTGATAGAAACTAAGAAGAGTAGTCTTAAAAACAAATTTTAGCATATAAAATTGACTTGCCAATATAAGAATTCTAATTCTCATCAAAATTCATACTGTGCTGTAAAATTCACAATCGATTCGTTCTTTATTGGCTTTGAATTGAAAAGATATCGAACACTCAAGTTAATTGAGAAATTCTGACGCAAATAATATTGATTGAACAAATCAATAATTATTCTCTTTAAGTTACCAAATGAGGGGTTAATTGAAAGTGTTGTCCTTAGCTTATCATTAAATGAATTAACCTTCGAGCCTGCCGTAAATGAAAAATACTCATATTTATATGTAGAAATTGAAGAACTGCTAATAGAGGTTCCCCAGAATGTTGAAAATTTTTTATTCCAGAAATTATGAATTGATAAATTAATCGATAGAAACTTAGCAGATAAATTTCTAAAGGAATAGTCTTTCTTTCTGCTTGTAATCACATTTAAAAATATTCTATGTAAAACTTTTAGACGGAGATCATAATTCGATGAAAAAGAAATTTGATGAGTTAAATCATTCAAATAATTCAAACGGCGAACCGAATCTGCAGTTGCCGGATCGATATCATTCTTTGTTTTATAACTTGAATAACCTATGGTTAAGTTCGGAAAATTTCTTCTGAGATAAAGTGAAACCGAGCTTTCAAAGTTTTGAAAATTAGTCGTTGCTATTTTTGTTTTCTGCAAGTTATCACTCAGATTTTCATAACTGACTGAAAGAAAAACTCTATTTTCAAATAAACCAATTCGATCCATCAATTGAAGTCCTTTGATATCATTTCTTAAGAAATTCTGACCAAATGATGTATATTCATTTCCACGATAGATGTAAGCAGTTCTAAAATAATTACCAAAGTAATTCAAACTAAAACTTGCTTCAGCAGCCAATGTGGGAAGTTCCTGCGGATTTAACGGAATGATAAACTGATTAATCGTTATGATATTTTTTCCAATATCTCTGACTTTTTTTATTAATTCAGGATCCCCGCCAAATGGCTTATCTGGTCCAAAAAGTGAGTCAATTAATTTGTCAGTAAAATTGCCAGTTGAAATGTCATTATTCAAAAGTGAAAATGCACCCTGAGCTTTGAAAAGAATTCTTTGATCATCAATACCAATCAAAAGATCTGAACCAATTACAACATTTTCTTTCGGTCTTGCGCCCAATTCAATTGAGTTCATATTATCTTTCGAATGCAAATAAGTAAATCCAAGCTGAAAATTTTTTCCTCGACCAAAATATGGTCTAACTGCAAAAAGTCTTCTCTGATAGGTTCCAAGATTTACTCTTGCAAAAGGTTTGCCATATTTCGCTGAATCTACAGGGATTACATTACTTCCAATTACTACACTATCTCTTGAAAATAATTGAATAAGTCCGCCCTCAACTTTTCTTGTAACTTCACCATAAGAAACTTGAAGATTGAAAAATCCGAATTCAAGATTTCCAGTTATACCTCTCAATCTTTTTCCGTTCATAATTAAGGTAGGAAAAACCGGATAATGATCGCCTAAAAACAATTTAAAGAAATCAGCATCAAAACTTAAAAGGAAACGATTTTGAGGTTGAAGGTAATTTTTTTCTTCGTTCGTAACGAAAAAATTAAGCGAGGAATTCAAACTGCCATAATTTCCAGAAAACTGTGCATTCAATCTATTGTAATTAAAAATTCCACTTCTCATCGATTCATAATTGGACTCAACTTTAGTAAATCCACCATACTTAAATTTTCTCTGTTGAACAGCCACTTTCTGTTCCTGTGGAATGATTCTGAAATTGAAATTCGAAATTGAAATCGGTTTTCCTGTTATATCGTAAAGAACAACTTTTACATTATTGTTTCCAATAATTAAATTTTTATAAAGTCCCTGAATAAGATAAACTAAATCATAATTAAAAGTTAAAAGGGAGGTTACTTCATCGTTATTTATCCAGATGCGTGTATATTCTTTCCTTACTTTAGGACTAACTCTTAAAAGCGAAATGGCAAGGAAAAATTCATCCTTTGTAATTGGTTCTTCCGAATCAGGACTCAAGATAATGATTGTTTCGTCAGTTTGTTCTCTCTTCTTTACATTAATTCGATAAAAATTCCCAGTCTCTGATGCTTTGTAGGGGTAACTTAAAACATTTCCGTTGGTTGTCAAAACTTTTATGTAATACTCGATATGTGGAAATACAACATAATCTGGTGGAATTGTAGCTGTAAGTGTATGCCCTTGAATATTCATCTCAATTACTGAAAGTTCTACTCTGCCAAAAGTTCTGTAATAAAGAAAAGCTTGTTGAATTTCTACATTTTCAACTACATCAAGTTTGATTTGTACCGGTTGGTTTTCAAATACTTCTCTCTGTTCTTCTAAATTGATAAACTCTTGTTGTGGAAAAATTGAAGCAACTAAAAATAAATTAAAAAGAACAAAAGCTCTCCTGATCAAATATTTATCTCCTATGTTTCTAAAGAAAATTACAAAATAAAAAACAAATCTAACAACAATTAAAAATGTTAACGAACAAATTTACTATCACACGCAAAAAAAAAGCTGCCCGCAAAGAATCAACTCCGATTAAAGATTTTAAGATAAAAGAAAAATACTCTTTGGGCAGCTTTTCAAATTTTTTACTTATTATTCAAAATCCAGATAATAAATTCTAAACTTTCCTTGTGGTGTTTGAATTTCCAGATATTTTACATTTGTCTTCAAAGTATTTCGAGATTCATTTCGCTCTTGTTCTGTAGAAGGATTAATTGAAACATTTCCTTCTCTATTTACAAAAGAAGAATTTCCCGCTACAACAGAACCTGATTGTTGGGCACCATACAATGCTCTCACATCAACAACTCCACTTTCAACAACAAGTAAAGTTTGTCCATTTTCATCAACATTCACAAAACCGGATGTACCTCGGATAGTTGCAACAGCAGTGGGAGTTGTAATAATAAACTCATCTTCATCTTGTTGCTTTTCAACATCAAATCTCATTTTACCTACATCAATTTTGGTGTTTTTGATTAATCCTCTTTCTTTCTTATCTGCATAAATTGTAATTGTTGTATTTTCTCTCACTCTCAGTGTACTACCATCTACAAAGCGAACTACAGCTACAGATTTTTCTCCTGTTTTCAACTGATCAGCAGTTTCGAGTTGTGTAGCAGGGATTGTCTTAAGCCAATCGGTTGTAGGTTTTTTATGTTTTACATCCTGAATGACTTTTAGAACAATTGCAGCATTGTAAGCTGTAGGATTATTTGGAATAAATGTAAAT
This sequence comes from Ignavibacteria bacterium, assembly GCA_049699815.1. Taxonomy (GTDB): domain Bacteria; phylum Bacteroidota; class Ignavibacteria; order Ch128b; family Ch128b; genus Ch128b. The sequence continues at coordinate 11,039 of JBNAWO010000048.1, forward strand.
GCTGTAAAAATCAAAATTGAAATAATAGAGAAGACTGCTAAAAATTTTTTCCGGTACATAATTTACCCCTCCAATTATTCTTTTGTAATTCTTATGATGTTATTAGCATTCATCTCAAGGAAATTTATTAGCTCCTCAAAAGTCATAATCGTTCCATCTTCTTTTCTTATTTGAAGTTTTGAAGGATCAAGTTGCCCCATCTGAAGTAATTGAGCCAATTCATTTTGCCCAAGTCGATTTAAAACATTGTTAAATCGAGCAATCAATTGCTGATAATATTGAGACTCAGGATTTAAGATTGAGAAGTTTATAATTTCACTAAAAATTTTTTTGCCGCCAGCAGGACCCGGAACATTTGCTGAAACCTGAAGAACTATTTCACTCCCAGGTTTTAACTCCCTTTCAAGAATATCTCTCAAATTTACACTTGTGACAACTCCAACATTTCGATTGTTTACAAGTGGAGTTCCTCTTTGTAATGCTTCCTCGAGCGATTGATTGCGATCGCCTCTTTCACTTGCTTTGATATAATATTCAGACGCACCGGAAATTGGCGTCCATTCTACGAGTATATTTCCAGCATCGTAAGATTGATTTGTACGTGGATTTATTATAGTAAGTGTTTGAGATGGATTTAGAAAAACGAGATTTTTCGAGTCGCTTGATAAGAGATTTTGGCTGGTTGAATCATAAAGGTAAACTGTTAACCTATACTCACCCGTTGGTTTACCGTATCTAATATTTTCTTCAATCAAATCTCTGTTTGCGCGATGATCATAAATTCTGATATCAACTTTTCCTATATCATCATTGCATAATGTTCTTGAAAGAAATGGTCTTGTTATGAACCAGGCAATTTCAACAAAATCAGTTGCACCAACTTTTTTCCATTCTACTTGTCCGGCCATAACAACTGTTTGATCTGGTGCATTTATCTCAGCGCAAAAAATTCGAGGAGCTCCTTGTAAATCATTAATTGTTGCAAATGATGCAAAATCGGTTGTGGTCAGCTCAGGAAAGACAATTAATTTAATTGAAGGCTGGGAAAAAACTGTTGTGAGAGGCATCAAAAACAGAATAAAAATTTTAAGGATTCTCATAAACCCTCCATTATTTTAATCAAAAAATTTATTAACTAAATTGAATTAAAAAAGTATAAAATTCTGAAAACAATCACTTTTAATATAAATTTTTTCGACCAAATTTCAACAATTCTTTGTCAGATGAATAAGATTTTATAGTGAGAATATGCTTAAAAAACTAATTGAAATTTCAATCAAACTTACTTCCGAAAAAAATCCCGATAAATTATTGGAGCTTATCATTTCTTCAGCTCTGGATTTTCTCGAAGCTGAAAGAGCAACTGTATTTTTAATTGACAATAAAACTAATGAACTATATTCAAGAGTTGGAACTGGTGTAAATGCTTACGAAATTCGTTTCCCAATTGATAAAGGAATTGCGGGCTATGTTGCTCAGTCAGGTGAAAGTCTAATTATTGAAAATCCATACGAACATCCTCTTTTTAACAAAGAGATTGACTCAAAAACTGGATTTGTCACTCGAGATATTTTAACAGTTCCAATGAAAAATGTTGAAGAAGAAATAATTGGTGTATTTCAGGTTCTAAATAAGATCAATGGAATTTTCAACGATGAAGATAAAGAATATGCTCAGGCATTTGCTTCAATTTCTGCTGTTGCAATTGAGAACGCAAGATTAATTGAAGAACAGAAAAAGCAATATGCGCTTCTTCGAAAAGCTTACGATGAATTGCAAGCCGCTCAAGAAACTATTATCAAACAGGAAAAATTTGCAACTATTGGTCAACTTGCATCGGGTATTAATCACGAAATCAAAAATCAACTCGGAGTTGTGATGGCGGTTGAAGCAATCAGAAAAATGTATCCCGATAATCAGAAAGTTCAGATGTATACTCAATTAATTCTTGAAGCACGAAATAGAATTGTAAGTTTGCTCGATGAGATTCGTGATTTCGCAAAGAAGAAAGATTATGAAAAAGCTGAAACCAATTTAATTGAATTGATAAATCATACATTAAATATATGCCGTTTCGATAAAGACCTTGATTCAATGAAACTAATCTTTCAACCAGATGAAAATCTTAAACCAATTGTTCTTGTCAATGCAGATAAAATCCAACAGGTTTTGATTAATTTAATTAGAAATGCTGGCCACGCCTCTGAGCCTCGAAGTAAAATTGAAATTGAACTTGAAAAACAGGATAATTTCTGGTTGATTAAAGTTCGAGATTATGGAAAAGGAATTCCCGATGATATCAAAGAAAAAGTCTGGGAACCATTTTTTACGACCAAAAGCTCCGGAACTGGACTTGGACTTGACATTTGCAAAAAGATAATTGAGAATCACAATGGCGAAATCTGGTTTGAATCTGAATCCAACAAAGGAACAACTTTCTTTATTAAATTACCAGCAATTTCTTAGAAATGAATAAAGCAATTCAAAAACTTTCTAGAAAAAGTCTCGAAGCACTTATCGAAGCATTCGAATATATCTCATCTCCATTAAATCCAGATGAAATTTTAAAATTAGTGCTTGAACAAATTTCAAATCTTTTAAATGCAGAAGCCGGCTCGATCTTTTTAATCAATGAAAAGACACAAAACCTTGAACTTAAAGTGGCTACTAATCTTTCGCAACAAGAGATTGAAAAAATTAAGGTTCCTATTGGTAAAGGATTGGCAGGTTATGTCGCTGAACATGATACTCTTGTAAACATTAAAGATGTAAAAAAAGACAATCGATTCTATTCTAATATAGATTCAATAACTGGATTTAAGACAAAAAATATTTTGACCGTTCCACTTAAAACTTCCGAAAAAGTTATAGGTGTTATCCAGGCACTTAATAAAAAAAATGGTGAGAACTTTAGCGAGGAAGATGAAATTCTTCTGACTGAATTTTCACGGCTTGTTGGTTTAACACTCGAAAAAGCATGGTTCTTATCACAACTAATTGAAAAACAAACAATTGAAGCTGATCTTGAAATCGCAAGCAAAATTCAGGAATCATTACTGCCAAAAAATGAACTTCGTTTATATGATATTTTAATCAAAGGATTTTACAAACCAGCAAAATATATCAGCGGTGATTATTATGATTTCTTTGTCTTAAATGATAATGAAGTCCTTGTTGTATTAGGCGATGTAGCAGGCAAAGGAGCGCAAGCATCATTAATAATGGCCTCTGTTAAGGCTTATCTTTCCGCTGCAATTGAATCACATCTTAGTTTCACCACCATTGCAAATAATTTAAATAAGTTTCTTGCTCAAAATACTCCATTCGATAAATTTATAACTATCTTTCTCGGATTGATAAATTTTAATGAAAATAAAATTACTTACATTAACAGCGGTCATGAACCCGGAATAATTGTTTCCAGCGAAGGAAATCTTATTCAGCTCAACTCAAACAATATTATGATGGGAGTTCTAGAAGACTTTGAATATATTCCAAGTGAACAAGCTTTTCCAAACAACTCTTTTCTTTTTATCTACACAGATGGAGTAACAGAAGCTAACGATATTAACGATAATCGATTTGGTAACGAAAGACTGAATCATTTGCTATTAAAAAATTTCAGAACACCTCTTCAGATTTTCAAAGAATTACCGGAAAACATAATTCAATTTTCTATGGGAAAAGAGCAATTCGATGACATCACTTTTGTAATGGTTATTAGAGGGAAGTCTTTGATTGATTTTGAAAATTGATAAATCAATTTCTTCTAATAAAACAAGCAACTAAATCTTAAGAATATTAAATTGTATCTAACAGGAATGAGAAAATATGAGTAATCAAATTAAGCTCGAACAACTCCAGAATTTTTGTAAAATTGAAGTTCTTGAACATCTGGCAGCAGCTCCTTTAACGATCGAGTTCAAAAAAATAATTGATGATGTGATTCAAAAAAATAAGTGTAAAAAAATATTATTTGACCTAACACATGTAGAATTTGTTGATAGTTCATTTATCGGTGCAATTGTCTATGCTTATAAAATTCTAAATAATATTGGTGGTAAAATTGCTGTTGTAATCAAAAGTTCAATGGTTTATGATAGGTTTATGGTCTCTCAATTAGATAAACTTTTTAAAATATTTTCAACTTATGACGAAGCTGAAACTTACATTATGGAGTGATAATTTTTATTTAAATGAATGGATGTTTTATTAATAGATTTTGAACAAATAATTACGCATACACTAAAAGCCATCTCACCTTCCCATATCTTTCAGGAAAAAATTTTAATTGATAATAATCAAATCAACTATTCAGGAAATTCTTTTGAACTCGACAGGTTTGAAAAAATTTTTGTGATTGGTTTCGGAAAAGCATCTTCGGCAATGGCAACAGAAATTGAAAAATATTTATTGAATAAAATTACGGGTGGACTTGTTATAACTAAGTACGGATTTAAAACTCCGACAAAAAAAATTAAAGTTTTTGAAGCCGGTCATCCACTTCCTGATAAAAATACTTTAAAATATTCAAAGGGAATTTTAGATCTACTTTCTAAAACAACTGAAAATGATCTTGTGATTTGTTTAATCTCTGGCGGTGGTTCTTCCTTATTTGAAGTCCCAATAGAGGGAATTGATCTTGAAACTTTGCAATCATTAAATGGTTTTCTGATCAAACAGAAAATTCCAATCAATAAAATCAATTACTTTCGAAAAGCTTTTTCAAAAATCAAAGGTGGAAAATTGTTGAATTATATCTTTCCATCAACCTGTATTTCTTTTATTATTTCGGATGTAGTTGAAAACGATATATCTGTAATTGCTTCCGGGCCGACACATCTTGATGCAAATGAACTTTTTATCAATGAAAATGAAATTCCTAAAATCAAAAATTATTTAAATAGCGATAACGCTCTTACCAAGCTCGAAAGTTTAGTCATTACAAAATCTTTCCCTGAAGAATTAATTCAATATAATAATTCAAGGGTTTTTAATTACATTGTTGCGTCGAACAAAACAGCTCTTGATGCTTCAGTTGAAATTGCAAAAAAACTTGGATATGAAATTCATTCTTTAAAATATGAACTATCTAAATCTGTGGATGAAATTTCGATCATATTCATTGACGACTTTTTACAATTAACCAAGAAAGAAAAAAAATCAAAGCAGGCGATAATTTATGGAAGCGAAACCTATCTTGAAGTAAAAGGGAACGGTAAAGGCGGTAGGAATCAACATCTTGTTCTCACAATAATGAATGAATTGATTAAGAAAAAAATAGAAATCGATTTTAAATTTTTGATTTCATCTTTTGCAACAGATGGTAATGATGGGAACACTGACGCAGCCGGAGCTTTTTTTAATAATGAAATCATTAATAAAATTATTAAGTCAAATTACCCCACCGAAATATTTTTACAAAATTTTGACTCATACAATTTTTTCAATCAATTTGATTGCTTAATCAAGACTGGTCCAACATTCACTAATGTTGCCGATCTATTTATTTGCTTAACTTTTTGATTATCACGAATAGATAACATTATTATAGGAAAACAATTCACAATTAGATTTAATAATTCATAAGAGTGATATTAAAATACTTAACCCTTTTTATAGAAGAATTTGAGCCTCTATAGGATTTGAAAAAATAGATTTCTCCCAATACCTTTCAAATGATTTTTCAACATTTAGTTGAAACAAGTATAGTCTCATATTCAACTATGTCTAATCCTCATTAAATCTTAGATTAAAACCCAAGATATCTTTTCAAATATTGCCCTGTGTAGGATTTCTCACATTTAATAATTTCTTCCGGTGTGCCGGTTGCAACTATTTCACCACCAGCTTCACCAGCCTCTGGTCCAAGATCAATTATGTAATCTGCATATTTAATTACATCAAGGTTGTGTTCAATAACAAGAATTGAATTACCCCTTTCAATCAATGCGTCAAAACATTTCAACAATTTATTTATATCATGAAAATGCAGTCCAGTAGTAGGCTCATCGAAAATATAAAGGATATGTTCGTAATTTTCTCTTGGGATTAATTTTTCAGCTAATTTAATTCTTTGTGCTTCTCCACCAGAAAGAGTTATAGCTGATTGGCCCAGTTCAAGGTATCCCAAT
>JBNAWO010000049.1:0-16831 GCA_049699815.1 Ignavibacteria bacterium
AGGAGGTTATTCGATAGGACGACTTGGTCTTCAAGCTGTTGCAAAATCTCTTGATGGTAGAGGTCCTGAAACAAAACTATTTTCGATTTTACAAGAAAAATTTGGAATTAATTCAGCTGAAGATTTAATAAGTAAAGTATATAAAGATAATCTCGATTTTGCTGAAGTTGCACCTCTTGTAATTCAATGTGCAGAAGAAGGTGACGAAGCCTGTCGTGAAATTTTAAGAAAAGAAGCTGAAGAACTTGTTTTGCATATCAAAGCAATAAAAGACAAAATTAGAGTCAGAACTGTTTATATCGCATTTATTGGTGGATTACTCTCAGCTGAAAATTACTATTCAAAGCTTTTGAGAAAGGTAATCCTTCAAAAAGTCGAGGGAGTGAATGTTATCTTACCGGAACATCCTCCAGCTTATGGTGCAGTTCTTTTAGCAATGGATGCAATTGAAAGAGAGATTGGTTAGGGTTACTTAAACTTAAAACAAAGAATTAAAAATTTTTGTATTCTCTTTATAAAGTGAGAAGAATTGATGAAAAATTTTCAGCCTTCTGATAAACCAGAGAGACGAAATCCCTGGCTCTGGGTGCCTACACTTTATTTCGCAGAAGGAATTCCATATATCGTTGTGATGACTGTTTCTGTTATAATGTATAAACGACTTGGTATTTCAAATACAGATATAGCTCTCTATACAAGCTGGCTTTACTTGCCATGGGTAATTAAGCCTTTATGGAGTCCAATTGTTGATTTATTGAAGACAAAACGTTTCTGGATTATTTTGATGCAATTTATAGTTGCAGTTGGACTTGGTGGAGTTGCCCTGACAATTCCCTTGCCTTCATTTTTTCAATACACTCTTTTATTCTTCTGGCTACTTGCGTTTAGTTCTGCTACTCACGATATCGCTGCTGATGGGTTTTATATGCTCGGGTTAAATCAGCATGAGCAAGCCTTTTTTGTTGGAATACGAAGTACTTTCTATCGACTTGCAATGATTACTGGTCAGGGCTTGCTAGTGATTTTGGCTGGTTATGTTGAAAGTCACACCGGGCTTCCACCAGTTGAATTAACTGTTATTTCAAAACCGAATCTTGTTAATGAAGTTGTCTTAGTTGATACGAATGTGGCTGCAATTGAATTAGAGCAATTAAAGATTAATTCATCTACAAATATTCTTGAAATTGGGACTCAGAAGAAATCGAAGAATGAGGTCGATTCTATTCTCAGCCTCGTTAGACAGTGGAATTTGAAGAATGGTTTTTATTCGAAAGAGAATTCAAAAGCTCCTGCGAATGTTGAAAATATTGAACCTTCCTGGTGGGATAGAAACTTTGTCAAACCTTTTGAAAAATTTTTAAAAGATAACTTTGGCGAAAAGAAACCCGCTTCGATAAAATCGGATTATACTGGCAATATTGGAATTGTTTATTTTTATTTAACCAAAATGCCCGATAAAGAATATATACTTCACTTTGGCAGAGAAAAGGGTGATAATAGTATTAACTTGCTCGAGGGGACAAGATTTGTTTTTAATCAAAGTAACTGGAATAAACCTGCATTTGCTGTAATTCAACTCGATCCAAAATTGAACTATGAAACTTCCGCAATTTTTCAAGTCCGTTCGGGTGATATTCCTTTTGCCTGGAAAGTAACTTTTCTTTTTCTTTCTGGAATGTTTTTAATTTTCTTTGTTTATCATTTCTTTGTCCTTCCTTTCCCTAAAGGTGATAAACCTGTAATTCAAGATAAGTCAAAAAATTTCTTTTCAGAATTTTTCAGAACTTTTGTTTTATTCTTTAAGAAGAAAGGAATTATTTCAGCACTTGGATTTCTTTTGTTTTACAGATTTGCCGAAGCTCAGCTTGTTAAAATGGCATCTCCATTTTTACTTGATGTTAGAGAAGCTGGCGGACTTGCTTTGACAACGGGTCAGGTTGGTTTTGTTTATGGAACAGTTGGAATAATTTCTTTAACACTTGGTGGATTGCTTGGAGGCTTTGTTGCTGCAAAAAAAGGTTTGAAATATTGGTTGTGGTGGATGGTTGCAGCAATTAATCTTCCAGATTTTGTTTATGTTTATCTTTCTCAAACCCTACCAGATAATTTTTGGATAATTAATGCCTGCGTTGCTATAGAACAATTTGGTTATGGATTTGGTTTTACAGCTTATATGCTTTTTATGATTTATATCTCGGAAGGAGAACACAAAACTGCGCATTTTGCAATCACAACTGGTATTATGGCATTAGGTATGATGTTACCTGGAATGTTTAGCGGATGGCTTCAAGAAATTATTGGTTACAAAAACTTCTTTATCTGGGTTTGCCTTGCAACAATTCCTTCATTCCTGGTTGTGAAATTTATAAAAGTTGATCCAGAGTTTGGTAAGAAAAAAGATAAAGATTGATTTGTTGAAAAGAATTTGACAGATCTTCTAATTTTTATTTGTAAAATAATTTTTTATTAAAATTTTATTAAGTAATAATCGCGTCAGTTCTTCTAAACGATTTTTGAACTTCCCTCTGCAAGTTTTTATCAATTTTATTTTCAAAAATTTTTATCAATTATTGTGGAAAAAATAGGAGAAAAATATGCATCAGAGAGATAAAATAACTTTAATAGCTTTTTTGCTTTTTATTTCATTCTTATCCATAAATTGTCAGAAAGAAAATCTTCAATTGAAATTTTACGAAGTTGATATTTTCCCGATGCCGATGGACGAAGAGGGTAAAGCACAAGAGATAATTGTATCACTAAAGGGCGAGGGTTTCAAAGTCATAAAAGAAGAAGGTAATTATAAATTTCATCTCGCACTTGAAGTTGATTTGATTACACCTGATAACAAATTAATTAAAGGAATATCAAAAATTGATTCGGTAGCAGCACAAAAAGAAAAATTTGATAAGTATATTAATCTGGAAATGTCATTTATTCTTGATGAAAAGTATCCAAGTGGAAAATATCAGGTTATTATCAAGGGACAAGATTTAATTGGAAATCAAACTGCTGAGGTTAGGCAGGAATTTACACTTGAATAAATACTGTCAGTATAAATTGTGATAACCTCTTTTTTAAGTTATTTAATAGAATAAAATTTCACTTTTAAAAAAGAAAACCCGGACAAATTGCCCGGGCTTTCCGCAGGAAGGGAGCGTTACTTACAGAATTATTTCTGCAAAATCATCTTTTTCACAACACTGTAAGAGTCGCTCTGGAATTTATAGAAGTAAATTCCTGAACTTAGGTTGCTTGCATCAAATCTCACCGAATAAATACCTGGTTCTTTCATTTCGTTGACAAGTGTTGCAATCTCTTTGCCTAAAACATTGTAAACTTTTATTATCACATGTTCTGGTTTTGCAACCGAATATTCAATCAATGTACTTGGATTGAATGGGTTAGGATAATTTTGTGATAACTTAAATTCTTTCGGTATTTCAATGCTGGTTGTTTCTTCATTATGCTTCTTCAAGAAGATAATATTCTTAATCTCCACATCAACATTTGTCATTGAAGGATTTTCGATTTTGAGTATCATCAATGATATTTTTCTAATCAATCTCGGGTCAAGTTTGGAATTTCCACTCATTTGTTTGAATTCACTGAATGGAATTGTAACAGTTTGTTCTGAACCATCAAGCACAAGCTGTTTGTTGTGGAAGTCGAAATTCTTAATTCCATCTTGCTCTAATCTAATTTGAACTTTACCATACCCACGAATTGTAAATCTAATTGCATCATAATCACTTAAATCATAAGGCGCTGTATTGGCGGTGAGTGAACGGAATAATGTAATCCAATCTCCAAGCTGGCCGCGAACTTTTGCACCACCACTAAGAACCATTGATTCTTTTGGTAGCGAATTTAATGATGGCGTTGAGAATGAATTGGTTATGAATTCATCAACTCTTGAATTACTTCCGTTTAAGTAAGTATAGGCACCGCCACTTACAAAGATCTCATCTTTAAATCCATTTGTAGATGAGATATAAACATTAGCGTCTGAGAGAATTCCGGTATTAATTAGCAGAGTATTGATTCCGGGATTGATTTGATAAGTTTTCACAAATTCGTTCTTTGCACCACCTTGAAGTTCACGAGCTTTGAATTTAATTGTAATGTTATCAGAGACTAATTGTTCGTTGTTTATAATCAATTCTATAGTACCATTATGATTATATTTTCCTTTCTTTACATAAACTAAAGATGGTGCAATAGGATTGTTATTGAGATATTCAACCTGACCTTTGGCTTTGAATTGTTCAAGTATTAATTCGGCAAGATAAATTGCATTCTGGAAGTTGCTTCCCCAGACCTGGAAATTGTAAACATTACTTGCGTTAGATGGAACCTCATATTCTTCAATCAACCATCTTGAATCAACTAAGTATCTGTTTCCAACCTCGTAAATACTAAAGTGAATAGTGTAATCCTTTACACCCTCATCAGCTTTATCAAGTACTGAAGCGAAGAAGTAGTGATTATCAATTTTAACTTGTGAAATATAATCAAGCTCGGCATTTATCAATCTATCACAAATGGCTTTAGTATGTTCATAGATATACGGAGGATTTGTTGTTGTTGCGAATACGCTTGCAACTCGTACATCACCTTTAGCAAGTGATAGATTATAATCAACTGCGTAAGCCGAGGTTGCGTTTGAAATTCCAAGTATATCAAATGGAGTTGTTTCGACTGGTCTTGAGCCTAAAGGACCAACTTGTGGAAAGATTTCCTGCAATCCGAAAGATCCTTTGAATACATATCTCGAATTTTTAAGAATCTTTGTTGTCATTCCATATTCAATCTTTGTCAGTCTCTGTAATAATAGATCGGCAAGATTTGCATTGGATTCTACGCCAGCGTCAAAACCACCACCGCAAGAATCTGGAGGAGGTGGGCAGGTAAGAAAACCATAATTGCAGTCGCATGCAAAGTTGTAATTGATCTTTGAAACAACATCATTCAATGTCTGGATTGAGAATGGAGTTGTTCCACCACCAAGAGCTTTATTTGCAAGTAATAGAACTTCGTAGACTTTATAATCTTTCATCGGACCTGAAGCGACTACAAGATTTCCTAATTTAGTTGTTAAAGTTGAGCCAAGAAATCCAGAGTCATTTAATATAACATTCAAAGTTAATGCAGCTACATTTCCTGCAAATTGTCCTGCTGTAGTTGTTGTTGGATTAATATAACTCATATTAAGTGCACCAGGAGCTCCAATTTGAGGTAAGAATTGGCTTAAGGCATTTGCACTTGTGAAAGTTACTGAATATGGAGATCCAGCTTCGCCAATCTTCATTCCTGATGGGAATACCTGAGAGAACTTACTGAATAATAAGGTTTTAGCTGGTTCGAGGCACCATTGATCCTGGGTAAATGTTTTGTATTTTGTTAAATCACAAGGCTCTGGTTGTGGTTTTACTTTATCACCAAAAAGTATATTGCTAACATTAGAACCAGCAACTGTAATGAAGAATGAATTTGGTGTTGTGCTGATATAACCTTGAGGATCAATTTCTTGAACATGATAATCACCAGGAACAACACCAGTGAATTTGTAATTACCTTGCGTATTGGTTAAAGTAGTTCCGATTAAATTAGCTGAAGTTCCCCATAGTTTAATTAAAACATTTGGTATTCCAACTTCTCCAAAATCTTTGATCCCATTACCGTTTATATCGTTGAAAACCATGCCGCTAACTTCATAAGTTGGTGGACAAATGTAGATACCTGCATCCCAACGAATAGAGTTACTGTCACAATTCTGCGGATCAATTGGGAAACAAGCTGTCTTACCAGTTGATGGATCAACATCAGAGTCTAAAAGATCATTTGAACCTGCGTCTTTTAGTGTGAAGACATAACCAGTAGGAAGGTTTTCAAATTTAATATAGTAATTTCCTGCTGGGACATTATCAAATTTATAATAACCTTGAGCATTTGTAAGTTTAACATCTATAGGTATTGATGTTGAGCAAGAGAATAATTTAACGCTTATATTGGCAACTCCTGGTTCATTTTGATCTTGAATACCATTCTTGTTTAAATCTTCCCAAACTTTATCACCTATTGAACAATAGAGTTGGGGTTGTTCAAAGTAAATTCCTGCATCCCATCGAGTTGAATTACTATCACAATTGAAAACATCAATGGAGAAGCAAGTAGTCATTCCAGTTGATGGATCAACATCTGAATCTAATAAATCATTTGAACCAGCATCTTTGATTGTAAATTTCCAACCGCTTGGTAAGTCATAAAATTTTAATTTATATGTTCCTGTTACAACATTTGTGAACAAATAATTTCCGTTTGAATTAGTTGTTGTTGTACTGATTACATTTGAATTTGAACAATCAATTAATTTTACTTTAATGTTTGGAACACCTGGTTCACCGGGATCTAAAATTCCATTCTTATTTATATCATTCCAAACTTTATCACCAATTGAGCAAGTAGGTAGTGCATAAATTCCAGCGTCAAGATTTGTAAGATTTTGACCGCTCATTAAATTTATGCAATGTGACTTCCAGGAGATCGGATCTATATCTGAATCTTTAGAATCGTCTGAACCTTGATTTACTGGTGAGAACGCATATCCATTGGGCAATTGGACTAAAATCTGGTATGAACCTGGATTCAAACTATCAAATTTATAGAAGCCATTTGCGTCGGTTGTAATTTCTTTGATCCAGTTGTTACTGCAATCGTAAAGCTTTACAATTACATTTGCCATCCCCGGTTCACCATAATCTTGAATACCATTTTTATTTAAATCATTCCAGACTAAATCGCCAATAGAACCTTTTTGAATTGTGTGTACTTTGTCACCAAAATTATTGTTATAACTTTTATCGCCTTGATTCACTGTTAAGATAATTTCATTCGGAGTTGTGCTTATATAGCCTGGTAAATCGTTCTCTTTAATTTTGTAGGTCCCGGGTATTAAATATGGAAAGCAATAATCTCCATTTACTCCAGTGATCATAGAAGCTACAAAATTACCTGATGGCATTTCAAATAATTCTATTAGAACATCAGCAATTCCTAATTCTGACGGCTGTTTTATACCATCACCATTTTCATCGTTAAACACAATTCCACAAATATCGGCTGACAGAATATCACCAAAGTTGTTGTTTTGAGAATTTTGTCCTGATGAAAGTGAGATGTTGATATAATTTGGAGTTGTACTTCTATACTGATCTGGATCAATTTCTTCAACAGTGTAAACACCAGGAATTAATCCTGAAAATTCATAATATCCATTTGTATTAGTTGTGGTTGTGTTGATAATAAAGCCATTCTCGTCATATAATTTTATTGTTACATTAGCGAGAGGTAATTCAGCCGGCTCTTTTAAGCCGTTCTTATTTGCATCAACAAAAACAAAACCTGAAATTTTTACAAGTTGTTGACCGCATTTATATCCAAAATTTACATTTATTTTATTCTCACCATTTGTTAAAGCAACAGGTCTTGGATTTGGTGGTGTAGTTAGAATTAGCAAGTAAGGATCAATAACTTTTACACTATAATTTCCTGCATTTAGATTAGAAAACTTGTAAAATCCAGAAGCATCGGTTAATGTTGAATCAACCAAAATTGAGCCTGCATATAAATAAACTTTTACATTTGGAAGACCGAATTCACCAGAATCAAAGAGTCCATTGCCATCTGCATCAAAGAAAATAGTTCCTGAGATTGATCCAAGTTGTGGAAGATCTGGACATCTTAAGTAATTTTTATTTACTTTTCCACCATCAAAATTTTCGTTAATAGCTGTGACTGCTTCATTCAGTTGTGTAATTGAATATGGAGTTGTCCCACCACCGAGTGCAATATTTGCAAGCGCAAGAACTTCATAAACTGTCTTTCCTGCAAGTGGACCCGCATTAACAATTAATTCGCCAAGTTTAACTGAGCCACTTCCAATTTTACCTGCATCACTGAAAGCAACATTAAGTTTGAGTGCAACCACTTGTCCTGCAAAAACACCTGCTTTAGTGCTTTTTGGGTTTGTGTAATTCTTGTCAAGAGCTTTTGGTGAACCACCTTGCGGTAAGAATTCTTCAACCGCTTTTGCTGTTGTTAAGGTAAGAGTGTAAGTTCCTCCGACTTGTAAACCTGATGGAAAGACTTCTGAAAAATAAAGGTCACGAATATTTCCTGGATTTACAGATGAAGACGGAATTGTAGTTAGTTGTGTGATCTGGTATGTAAATCCGTCTGATGAAATAGTCATACCAATGTAAATAGGTTGTGAACAAGATGTGTGAATAACAATAGATTTACCGTTTGGGAAATTAAAAGTTGTGTTTGCCCCAAGTTTATTTGTTCCATCTCCTTTTGAGATCTCCACTCCGGTTTGAAGTTGTTTGACTGTAATAAAGGTAACTCCGTTACAAAGTTTACCTCCTTTATTTCCCCACCCACCTTGTGTATAAGTAACGAAATTACTCAAATCGCACGAATTTCCTTGTGCTTTTATGAAACTGGGGAATATTGCGGATATAGTAATTAGTGAGATAACAAGTAATTTACTCACTGTTGATATCCAATTTTGTAAATTTGGTTTCATAGTTTCCTCCGATTTATGTTTTTTAAGTGATAAAAACTTTTTCATCTTTTTATAGTGCTCCAATTGCTATGCCTTTGTAATTATTTTGTTTTATTAATCTTATTAAAGATTTTATAACAGAGGAGTGTTTTAATATGAGATGTGTCTAAATTTGATAATCAATAATTAAGTCATTAATCCAAAATATGGTTGCGAGGGTTAAGTTTGTTGGTGAAGAAATTTTTTCTGATTTCGATATTTAAAAAATTCTGTAGTTGTTGATTAAACTTAATAGATTATTATTGATATGGCTTGAGAATTTTGAAAAGTTTTAAAAAAGAAATCCCGGATGAAATCCGGGACTTAGGAGGTTCGGGAGAGTACTTTTTTTAAACTTTAATTAAAGATGAACAATTATAATGCCAACAATAAATCAAATAGATTTTTATAAAATTGTAGACATAAATTATAGTAATTGTAGAATTTACCTAATGACGGGAAAAAATTACAACTAAAATGAGTGTGAAATGAATTACAAGAAAAATGATTTAATTATTGTTCGTTCTCAAAAAATGGTTAGTCAGGGAATATGTATCGGTAAAATAAATGGTAGAGTAGTTTTTATTGAAAATTGTCTACCTGACGAACTGGTAGAAGCAAGAATTGTCAAAATCAGAAAAGATTATCTGGAGGCAAAGGCGGAACGGATAATAGAAACTTCGAAAAAGAGAATTGAGCCAAGATGTAAATTTTTTGGTTTATGTGGTGGATGTAAACTTCAAAATTTAGCTTATGAAGAACAGTTAAAAATCAAAAAAGGCTTCGTTGAAGATGCTTTCAAAAGAATCGCGAAATTAAATGATATACGAGTAAACGATACAATTGGTAGTCAACATCAATACTTCTACAGAAATAAAATGGAATTTTCATTCGCAAAAAGATGGCTTTTTTCAGAACAAAAATATTCGGATAGAGAAAAAGAATTTGCACTTGGACTTCACATTCCTAAACAATACGAAAAAGTACTTCATCTGGATTGGTGTTTTCTTCAATCAGATTTTTCAAATAGAGTAAGAAATTTTATTGGTGAATTCTTGTATCATAAAAATATTTCAATTCATTCCTTGAAAAACAAAAAAGGCCTTCTAAAGTCGCTTTTAATAAGGGAATCAAAACACACGAATGAAAAACTGGTTGCATTGGTTACCACTCAATTCAATGAAAAACTAATGTTTGATTTAGCTATTGAATTGAAAGCAAATTTTCCTGAAATATCTACTTTCGTAAATATTTTGAGCAGCCCTGAACTGAGTTCAACTTTGGCCCATGACTTAAAAATAATTTATGGTAAAGGATATATAATTGAAAAACTTTTTGATTACAAATTTGAAATATATCCTAATACATTTTTTCAAACGAATACAATACAAGCGGAAAGCTTATTCGGGATAGTGAAAAAATATTTTGAAGAGTGTCTAAATGAAATCCAAAAAACAAATTCAATATTAATTGATCTTTATAGTGGAGTTGGGGTGATTGGAATCATTTTCTCTAAATATTTTGATGAAGTTTTAGCTTTTGAAGAAGTAAAAGAATCGGTTGAAGCTTCTAAAAGAAATGCTCTAATTAATGAAGTTTCAAACATTAAATTCTTCCAACAAAATTTGAACGATGGTTTCAAATTACCAGTAGAATATTTTTCTAAAAATAAAACGATAATAGTTGATCCTCCACGTGCTGGTATGAGCGAAAAGACAATTGAATCTATTTTGAAAATTAAGCCAGAAAAAATCATATATATAAGTTGTAATCCTGATACCCAGGCAAGAGATATTTCAAAATTAAAGGATTTTTATAAGATTGAATTAATACAACCTGTCGATATGTTCCCGCAAACTTTTCATACAGAAAATATTGCAGTTCTAAAAATTTTTTCACACACTACTTGACTTTTAATAAATAACTCCTTATATATGCAGTAGTTAGAATAAGGAGTTAAAGTAATGATTAAAAAAATACATTTTATTTTATTGGTATTCATCCTTAATTTAATTTTTTACCCTTCATCGAGTTTGTACTCCCAAAATTTTAAGGAAATTTCTTTGAAAGATATTGGTTATCAAAAGGATATAGTTCTTTATGGGATTACTCCAGCTCAAACTCTTTTTTTCCCAGTACCAAGAGAAGGTATTGATTTTCAGAATAGTTATTTTGAATTGCATATGAGTATTTCAACCATTTTAAGTGATTATTCAAATATTAAAATTTCTGTTAATGATGTACCCGTATATACAGCGTTTATAAAAAATGTTTCGGCAAATCCTATAATTAAAATTCCTTTAAATGAAGTTAAATTGGAAGATCTGATGATGAGCGAGAAACCATTATTGAAAATAGAAGTGGGTGGTTATTTAAATATAACAGATGATAGATGCCGTGATCTTGCCACACAGGGTTTATGGATGGTAATTAAACAGAAATCCAAGCTTGTACTGAATTACTCCGAACAATTAAAAAATACAATCGCTGATTTTTTTTCTGATAAATTTGAAAATATCCTTATTCTAACTCCAAAAAGATTAAATCCAAATCTTGCAGGAAGTATATTGTGGTTGAATTCAAGACTTTTAGATTTAGTTAAATCGGAAAATATTGTTTATAGTAGTTTTGAGGAAGTTGATCCATCAAAAATTAAGAGTTTTAGTCATGTACTTGCAATTGGAAAGATAGATGAATTGATGAGTCTACCCGTTCCTTTTTCCGTTGAAAAGACCGAAATAGTTAATCAGGCCAAGCAGCAATTCACAACAGAAGATGGTATTTTATTCGTTAAGTATTATGATGGAACAAAATTGCTTTATGTGACTGGTGATAATGATAAAGCGGTACAAAAGTCAGCTGCAGCAATTGTAAATCCGAAACAGTTTGTTAAACTATTGTCAAATTTTTCTCTTGTAAGATATATTGAACCTTTCAAGATAAAATCCTTTGTCGGTAATAAATATAAACTTACCTTAGATGAACTTGGTTTTGAAAGAATTCAGACAAAAGGAATTGGAAGTTTAAGAATCACTATGTTCATTTCGGAACTTGAACTGGCAAAGTATATTGGCTCAGTCGATTTTTATTTATACTCAAAATATACCCCGGTAAAAGAAACTTTTCTAAATGGGTTTATCAATGTTTATTTAAATGATGTTTTAGTTGAGAGTAAAAGATTGGATCAATCGGGAACAATAAATGGTTTGTTGGTCTCACTTCCTAAGTATTTATTTAAAAAGATGAATACCTTTGAAATTGAGTTTAGCTATTTCCCTGATGAAGGTGAGTGTCGAGATGATTTAACCCAGTTTGTTGGTGAGATTTATTCTTATTCATATTTTGATGTGACTTCCGAAAGTATGGGAAAAGCTTCAAATTTTAGTAACTTTCCGAATGCCTTTTTGACTAATACTTATGTTGTGTTTCAATCAAATCCACTTCCAGAACATATTCAGGCTGCATCTTCGATTGTAAATGCAATACAAAAAATATCTAAACAAGAACAATACTTCCCTCCGATAATGTCATTTGCAGAAATGTTTGCGACTATGGAAAATTCAAATAACAATTACATAGTGGTTTCTTCTGATGTGCGATACAACAAAGAATCTTTTGAGTATCTGCCATTAGATTTAAGTCAGAATTTCAAAATAATTAGTAGCTCAACCAAACAGGTTATGTTTGAATATTCTGACAATATGCCGATTGCTGTTATGCAATTAACAAAAACCTTAACAAGCAACAATGTTCTCCTTGTTTCAAGTTATGGCCAAGAGGGGAAAGGTTATTTAGTTAAACTTGCAGATCAATTTAGTCAACGGATTGGAACTATTGACGGGAATGTAGCTATTATGAGTGGTGCAGATTACCCGCTTGTTTTTAAGACTGCAGAAGCACTTGATAAAGTTTTTTATACAACTGAAACAGTACAAAAAGAACCTGTAAGAATAAGATGGGATAAATTCAAATATATATGGATAATTCTTGCCTGGGTTATTATAATTGGATTATCAATTTTACTTTACACTCGAAGTAGAAGAGGAGTTAGAATAGCTCGTGGTTAAGAAATTAGTTAACCTAATTTTAGTTTTATTGTTTTTGATTTACGCAGAAGCTTTTAGCAGTGTCTGGCAACAAAAAATGAATCGGTATTTCATTTCGGGGACACAATCATTCTATTCCTCTGAAACAATTTTTAATCAAAACGGAGAAAGATTCTTTTTACCACTTGGTGGAGTTTTCACCAAATACGAAACAAATATTTACTATGAATATGGTCTCGAAAATGATGTAATGTTTTTAGCTAATTTGTTTTATTATGGATTAAGTTATCGTGATAGTATTGGAATGGTAACAAACGGTGGGTTTGGAGATCAAGAAGTAGGTATCCAATTTAAAATTTTGAATGATGTTCCAACTGCAGCCTTGCAATTTCTTGTCGCATTCCCATTTTATACAAATCCTGGGGATCCACCGCTTGGAAATGGACAAGTTGATTTACAAGTTACTGCCTTGGTGGGTTCACCTTTTGGTTACACAATGTCTCAAGGTTTCTGGGAAGTTTATTTAGGAATTCGGAAAAGATTTGAAGCGCCATCGGATCAATTAAGAGCAGGCGCAACTATTGGATTAAATATTTCTCCTCGAATGTCATTTATTCTTCAGAGTAGTTTAATTTTAGGATTAGGCAATCAAGATAAAGTTGACCAAAATTTAAAATTCAGCCAAATCTTTTTAAGAAATCTTGATTTCTCTTTATTTAAAATCGAACCAGGAATAATTTATAAGTTCAACAAACATATATCAGGATATGTCGGATACAGCGTGGACGCCTTTGGACGAGATGTTGGTGCCGGACGAGCTTTCAAGCTCGGGATCTGGTTCCAGTCCTGACAATAAGGCGTTACAAAAAATATTAGTCAAAGAAAAGATTTTCTCTCAAGAGAAAATCGATGAAATAGAAGCTTTTGCTGAAAGAGAAAAATTATATTTTCCTAAAGCTTTACTCTTTTATGGTTATATTTCAAGAAAGGACTATGAAGCTGTTATTAGAAGAACGGTTCCAGTAGGCAAAATAGATTTGTTGACTCAAGAGATCGATTATGAACTCTTAATGTCTTTCGATCAAACTTATTTACAAGATCGATTGATTTGTCCATTCCGTAGAAATGGTGATTACCTTTATGTTGCTATGCTCAACCCTCTAGATGAGGAAGCCATTGAATTTTTATTTTCTAAGGTACAGACACCACTTAAAATTTTTTACGCAACTGATGTAGATATTCAATGGGTCCTTCATAAAGCTTTCGGACAGGAATTGGCTGAGAGTGCAGTTTATAGCTTATTTATTGAAGACGAAAGAAGTTCTGCTATAGAAACTTTTACACTTCCACAAGTAATTTCAATTGCGCTTGTAGGAACTTTGTTTGTTATTGGTGTTGCTCTTGATGCACCTCTTACTTTTACAATTTTAATGGCGATTGTGAATTTGATTTATCTTTTCTCAATAGGATTTAAGTTTGTTTTGACATTAGCTGGTGCAAGATTTGAACTTTACGAAGCAGTCACACAAGCCGAAATCCGAGAACTTCACGATCAAGATTTACCTATTTATAGCATTTTATTACCAGTTTACAAAGAACCTGAAGTTATTGAAACTCTAATATATGCTTTAAGTCAACTTGATTATCCAAAAGATAAATTGGATATCAAAATTCTTTTGGAAGAAGATGACTTTGCAACGATCAACAAAATTCGCAACTTAGATATACCTTCTATTTTTGAGTGTATTGTTGTTCCCAATATGCAGCCAAAGACAAAACCAAAAGCTTGTAATTACGGTCTTGTATTCTGTCGAGGTGAGATCGTTACAATTTATGATGCAGAAGATATCCCAGAACCTGATCAATTAAAGAAAGCCATTGTTGGGTTCAAAAAATTTCCAGAAGATGTTATATGTATTCAAGCTCAATTGAATTATTTCAATGCTAATGAAAATTTCTTGACTAAAATGTTTACACTTGAATATTCATATTGGTTTGATTATATGTTGCCGGGTATGGACAGATTGAATGTACCAATTCCGTTGGGAGGAACTAGCAATCATTTTATAAAAGATAAACTTGTCGAATTAAATGCCTGGGATCCATTCAATGTAACAGAAGATGCGGATCTTGGGGTTCGTGCTTATGCAAAGGGTTATAAAGTTGGAACAATAAATTCGACTACTTATGAAGAGGCAAATAAGCGTATGAGAAGTTGGATTCGTCAAAGGTCAAGGTGGGTTAAAGGGTATATGCAAACATTTCTGGTTCATATGAGAAATCCAATTGAGCTATATAGAAAAATAGGTTTCAGAGGAATGTTCGCATTTCTATTGTTCATTGGCGGCACACCAGCAACATTCTTAATTAACTTACCTTTATGGATTTTATTTCTTACCTGGTTGATTTTTAGACCACAATGGATTTCAGAAATTTTCCCCGCGTGGGTTTTGTATATCTCACTTTTCAATTTATTAATTGGAAACGCAATGGTGGTTTATATGAATATGCTCGCTGTTTTTAGAAGAAGATTATATGGACTTGTAGTTTATGCTTTGTTGAATCCTTTTTATTGGATTTTACATTCTCTTGGAGCTTATAAAGCATTATGGCAGTTAATCTTCAAACCATTCTATTGGGAAAAAACGACTCACGGAGTAACTACAGTTAAAAAACCTGAAATTTTGAGAAATGCATAAATGGCAATAAAACCAAGAGACATTATCGTTTTTCTTCTTT
Organism: Ignavibacteria bacterium; assembly: GCA_049699815.1. Taxonomy (GTDB): domain Bacteria; phylum Bacteroidota; class Ignavibacteria; order Ch128b; family Ch128b; genus Ch128b. Next base: position 15,391 of record JBNAWO010000049.1, read on the forward strand.
TTTGGATCGGCTTTTTCTTCATCGGTGCATTTCTATATCTTAATTATAACTTTTACGCTCAAGAAGGCATCTTCTTGATGGAAAAAGCTCAACTTGCGATGCGGGGCAATCCACCCAGACTTGAAAATTTAGGATTGATATATCCACCTCTTCCGTATCTTTTCTATTTACCTCTGGCAATGTCTTCTTCACCTATTGCTTCATTAATTATTTCTACTTTTTGGGGAGCGTTGATCGTTGCATTGTGTATAAGATATTTAAGATGGATACCAGGGAATACTTTAGTAAAATTGCTGATTACTATCTTAATGTTTATAAATCCTGTTTTTCTTTATTTAATTTTTGCTCAACCGAGTCAAACTTTGTACATTTTATTCTTTGTAATTTTTGTTTATTCGTTTTTCAGATTTCATGAAACAAGGATACCATATTACATAGTTCTTTCTGGTGTTGCCCTGGGTGCAATGTCGGGAATAAGATACGATACATTTTTCTTAACCTTAGCTTTAATTCCTTTTGCTCCTTTTTTAATCAGCGAGACAATTGAATTTAATGTTGTTAGAATTTTTGCTTTGACATTGATGTTGGTTCTTCCAACATTTATTGTGCTTGGCTCCTGGGTTTATTTGAATTGGATTTTTGCAGGAGAACCATTTTACTTTTATTTCAGCCCATATTCTTACTTCAAACAAGTGTCGAAAGAAATGCTCTTAAGGCCAGAGCTTGCGGAAGGAAAGGGAAATATTTTGTGGGCAATCTGGATTGTTCTTAAAATGTCCTTTTTGACATATCCTGCGTACTATTTTGTTCTTCCCACAATTAGAACAATTACAATTTTTGTTGCTGCATTTGCTCCAATTATTCTTCAAATTATTGTGATCTTTTTAGGAATTTCAGCATTGTCTTATAGCTGGTTTGGTGTGTTAATCCCACTTAGTATAATTATAATGTATTACTTCATAAACTCTCCACTTTATCGACCTGCTTATGCTTATGTTGTAATCATTGCAATGGTAATTTCATTGTATTTTAGCTTTAATTCATTGGAGAAGTCAGTTGATTTAACGGAAAAAAATTTTGCAACTGTTCTGAAAGGTCAACCTGTGGAAGACATTTTTAAGGAAGAGCTTGAAGTTGCAAAGTTTCTAAAAGAGAATACAACAGAGAAAGATATGATACTTATTGATGATGCAGTTGGATATCCTATAGTCTGTTTTTATTCAAGTCCAAAACAATTTTATCTACCTTATCAGTATGATTATGTTAGAGTAATTCAGCAACCTCAATTTGCAGCTAATTATATTGTAGTTCCAAGACCAGATATTACTTATACAGGATTTGATCAATTAACAGCAATGTATCCTGATGCTTTTGAAAAGGGTTTTGAATTTACTACATTAGTATATCAAACTCCGAAATGGAGAGTATATAAATCAGTTAT
>JBNAWO010000050.1:0-16760 GCA_049699815.1 Ignavibacteria bacterium
GAGCAATATCGGTATTTAAATGATATGTTCAGTATCGAATTCCCTTGCGGTTCTATCGTAGAAGGACTTGATGAAATTTCTAATGCCAGAAAAGAACTCGAAGAAGAGACCGGTTTTTCATCAGAAAATCTGATTAAAATCGGTTTCTTCTCACCTTATAATGGAGTTGCAGATGAATTATGTTCTGTGTTTTATACTGATGAATTGAAAAAGATTGAATCAAGTCCAGATGAAACAGAAGAATTTGTAATTCATTACCTTAGAGAGGATGAGATTGATAATTTGATAAAATCAAATAAAATTTGGGATGGAATGACTATCTCAGCCTGGACACTTTACAAACATTGGAACTCAAAATGAAAAAAACCTTCATTACCATTTTATTATTTTTTATCTCTCTTAACTTTGCTCAATCGAAGGTTAGATTAGGTAACGACAAACTAATTAAAGAATATTTTTATCTAATTGAAAGCAAAAACATTGGGATTATTGCAAATCACTCGAGTGTTTTAGAAAACGGCGAACATTTAATCGATTATCTTTACAATACAAAAAAAGTAAACATAATTGCCGCGTATGGACCTGAACATGGTTTTAGAGGCGATGCACCTGCCGGCGAAAAAATTGAAAGTTCCATTGACCCAAAAACAGGAATTCCAGTTTATTCACTCTATGGAAAAATTAATAAGCCTACTCCAGAAATGCTTAAAGGTATCGAAGTTCTGGTATATGATATCCAGGATGTTGGTGCAAGATTTTATACTTACATTTCAACTCTTTATTTGTGCCTCGAAGCTGCTGCTGAAAATAATATAAAATTTATTGTATGCGATCGGCCAAATCCAATCGGCGGAGAAAAGGTTGATGGTCCAATATTAAAAGAAGATTTGAAATCATTTGTTGGAATTGCTCCACTTCCAATTCAGCACGGAATGACAATTGGTGAACTCGCACTTTATTTCAATGATATTATAGAAAGTAAAAAAAATGTTCGTGCTGATTTGATTATTCTGCAAATGGATAACTGGAGAAGAAACCAATTGTTTGATGAAACTGGATTAATTTGGATTAAACCTTCACCAAATATTGTCAATCTCGAAGCAGCTTTAGTTTATCCCGGCACCTGTTTATTCGAAGCTACAAATACTTCTGAAGGAAGAGGGACTTACCTACCATTCTTACAAATTGGAGCTCCATTCATTAATAATATCGATTTAATTAAGGAATTAAAAAGTTTAGAATTTACTGCTGTTGAATTAACTCCAATTGAATTTGTACCCGTTGATATACCTAAAATGAGCACTAACCCAAAATTTAAAAATGTAACTTGCAAAGGCATTTTAATTAATGTAAAGGATTACGAAAATTTTTATCCGGTTCAATTTGGAATAGCTCTAATTTCAACACTCAAAAAACTATATCCTGACGATTTTAAAATAAACCTGAAACGAATGAATTTGCTTGTTGGAGACGAAAAAGTAACCGAGTTATTAAATTCAGCAGAAGACTACAAGGAAATAGTTAATTACTATCAGTATAAGCTTACTGAATTCAAACAAATTAGAAAAAAATATCTTTTATACAATTAGAGAGGATTTATGAAAAAACTAATTTTATTTTTCGTTCTAATATCGTTAGTTGTTTGGGGCTGCAAAAAAGAAGAGAAAAAAGTTGAAACTCCCGAAACATCGACAGTTATTGACACAACTAATATTAAACCAATTCAAGTTCAGGAGAATGTTTCACTCAAATATGATTTGAAGAAAAATTCAGTTCTAAGATTTCGATTGACTAATTACAGTAAGAATACTCAAACACTTCAAATAGATTCATTAATAACTGGATATTATGAGCAAACAATAGATTATTATTTTAAGGTAAATGTGAAGAACAAAGAAGCGAATGGAAATCTTGAACTTGATTTTCTCTGTGAAAAAATTAAAGCAAGCGGTGCTTCAAGTACAGGTGAAAAGCTAATATATGATTCAGAAAATCCGCCAGTAGATAGTGTTCAAAAACAAGTCGCTAAGAATTTTGATCTACTTGTAAATGCAGATTTTTCTGTTCGACTTTCTCCAACTGGTGAAGTTTTAGATATTTATCGTTTTGATTCAATCGTTGATAAACTGCTCCGTGATGCACAAAGAAAACCGACTTTAGAAGAGAGGGAAGCAATTAAAAACGATATCAAGCTCGGATTACTAAGACCAATTATTCAGCAAATTTTCCGTGAATTTCCAGATAAAAGCGTAAATGTTGATTCGACCTGGGAGCAAACTTATCCTCTCCAACTTTCTGTTTTTGAGATTCAGAATACAGCTAAATACAAAGTCACAAAATTTTTTGAATCAAACGGGAATAAACTCGTGGAAATACTTGGAACTTTAAGCATTCAATCAGCTGGCAAAACTGATCACACAGAAGGGGACATCACTTATAAATTTTTAAAACCAAAAGCAACTGGTTATGGAAAAATTTTCTATGATCTTGATAAAAAATGTATCCGGAATTCAACGACAGATGTAACATTCGAATTAACTGTAAATATGAGTCAAAAAGGAAATCCTAAAATCTTTTCTCGAGTTGATAAAATTCAAACAAAAAATTCATTGTTGTTGCTTAACTAAAAATTCAATTCTTTATTTAAAATTAAAGTAGAGAAATTAAGGATTTACTTAACTTCTCTGCTTTTTTATTTAAAGTTTTTTAATCACTCAAGTAAATCAGTTTTCTATAAATTTTCCATAGTCAGATTTATTTAATAACTTTCACCCAAAATCTGTTGTAACTCTTCATTTTTTACCTTCAACAAACCATTTTTCACAATTCTTTTTGTTAACTCAATCCAGTTTTTATCCTTCTCAAAAACATACCTAAACTTTGGTAATGCCTGATCAAGTTTACCAATATTAGAAAGTGTAACAGCAACCCAGTATTTAATTTCGAGATTGTCGGGGAGAATTTTTTCTGCGTTTCCATATTCCTCAAGAGCTTTTTTATCATCTCCTTTTTCAACAGCTAAATCTCCATTATTCATATGTTCATAAGCTCGATATACTTTTAAAAGTCTTTCAATTTCTTCAATCGGTTCTTTATGATCTTCAACTCGCAAATCAATTAATCTATCTTCCCAGACTTTTCCAGTCGATTTTCCGCGAACAACAAGAAGCGCCGCCGATTGTCTTCCACGAATATCACCTCCTTCTCTTTCAGCAGCTTTCAGGGCTTCGACTAATCTTTCAGCCAGCGGACCCTTTGATTTTTCAAAAGCTTCTGCCATTGCATTTACAACTCTATCAGTTAACATCATATTTGCCTGAACAGAATAATTCTTTCCAACTTTGTGAGAAGCATATTCAATGCAAGATTTTCCTGTATATGCTGCCACATTACCATTTGCATCAATAATTGCAAGCTGACGAAAATCTCTTCCTTCATCTTTTGAAATTAATTCATTCAGTACTTCCTGAGCTGTTTTACCTTCTTTAAGTAGTCTTAATCCCTCAGGACCAAACGAAACATTCACAAAAGATTGAGTTGCAATTGCACCAACTCCAGCTTCAGCCCACGAGACAATTGAACCAACCGAGAACCAATGCGATTGAACAGCAACTCCCATTTCACCTGTCTCTTCATCTCTTGCAACAATGGAATAAGTATGAGCAAAAGGTTGGGTTTGAATGAAAAACTGTGCCTTTGAAATTGATGATATGAGAAGAAATAAGAGTAAAATATTTTTTGTTTTCATATTTTCACCTCATTTTCTATTTACTTTTTATTTCTTTAATAAAATTGTTAATAAATCGAATTTTAATTTTGCAACCATTAAAATAAAAATCAGATTCTTCACCTTCTAAAATAATTATATAAGCCACCTCTGGTTTATATTCTTTGATAAAGATTTTGAACCCTGATTCTATTTTTTGATGAAAAGTTAATTTTACTTCAACAGGAATGATCTGTTTTTCTTTTTCAATCACAAAATCAATTTCATTTTTATGTTTGTTTCTCCAATATTTAGGCTCAAAACCAGCTTTAAGAATCTCAGTAAATACATAATTTTCAAATATCAAACCATTAATTTCAAAATTCTTTAGAGTTTGATTTAATATTCCATTATCAATAAAATAAACTTTGGGTTGCTTAGCTAGTTCTTTATTCTTATTTGAAAAAAATGGCTTTACAAGATAGATAATATAACTTTTCTCAATTGCATCCAGATATTTTTTAATAGTTGGAAATGAGATTTTTAATACTTGATTAATTGATCCGTAATTCAAAATCGAACCAACATTTGCAGCCAGATATTCAATCATTCTTTCCAGTGTTGTAATATCATTGATTGAAAAACTATAGGCAATGTCTTTAAGTACAATTGTTTCCCGCAAATCTTTTAGGATAGTTTTTTTAACCTCAATTAGATCAGTTAAAATGACCTTTGGATATCCACCAAATTTGATATGCTCTTTTATTTCACGATTAATTAAAACTTGATCGTCAATAAAAATATTCTTTGCTCTTAAGAATTCGAAAATGTTAAATGGGAACAATCTAAGTATAGAAATTCGTCCTACAAGAAATGAAAGGACTTTTTGACTCAAAATAATTTCCGATGATGCAGTTAACCACAATTTATAACCAGTATCAACAAGATATTTGAGTTTTTGTCCTGTATTATTTACAACTTGAATTTCATCCAGAATTTCAATGCGATTTTTGTTTAGAAATTGTCTTTCAAGTAGTTTTATATCCTCTTCAAAAATTCTTTTTATATCAGGGTCATCAAATAATAAACAATTTAATTCGTTTACTTTTCTATTTTTTAGAAATGTTGTTTTTCCCGATTGTCTGGGACTGACAAGAGCAATTATTGAATAATGTTCATTCAAAATTCCAAAAATTTCAGCTAAATCCCTTTCAATATACATTTCTAATTTTTTTTGAAAACTATTTCAAAAAAGTTGAACTAAACTTAAACTGAATTTTAATAGTTTTCCACCTTTTTTGTTTGTACTATCAAATCATTCCGACTCAAACTTCACAATGGAATGGACATTGTATTTACTTAATTTTTCTCTACCTTTCAAAAAACTTAGTTCAACGAGGAATAAAATTCCAACAATTTCTCCGCCAAGCTTTTCCACCATTTTACAAACTGCTTCAACTGTTCCGCCAGTAGCTAAGAGATCATCATGAATTAAAATTTTTTCACCCGGTTCAATCGCATCTTTATGAATTTCGAGCGTGTCTGTTCCATACTCAAGTGAATAAGACTCACAAATTTTTTCAGCTGGAAGTTTTCCAGGTTTTCTGACAGGGACAAATCCTGCATTTAATTTTTGAGCAAGCAATGAGCCAAATATAAATCCTCGTGACTCAATTGCAACTACTTTATCAACTTTTAAATTTGAAACTTTTGAATATAATTGATTTAATGCTTCATTTAACCCAAAACTGTTTTTAAGAAGAGTTGTGATATCGATGAAATTTATTCCTTTCTTTGGAAAATCAGGAACTATACGAAAATAACTTTTTAAATCCATAATGCCTCCAATTATTTCTGACAGAATTCTTTTAAGAACTGGTTTAATGATAAACAATTCACAATATCTTTCCGCTCAAGTCCTCCTTTAATCGCCATATCTACTCCGTAACGAACATATTCCATATCTTCAAAAGAATGAGCATCAGGTGAAATTGTAATTTTAATTCCTTTAGAAATTGCTTTTTGATGAAATTCCCAATCCAGATCAAGTCGATGAGGATTACAATTCAATTCGATTGATTTGCCTTCATTCGAAGCAACATTTATTATTTCATTCATATTAATTGGATAGGACTCTCTTGATAGTAAAAGTCTTCCAGTTGGATGACCCAGAATTTTTACATATTTATTTTTAAGAGCATTTGATATTCGTTTTGTCATTTCCTCTTCAGACATTTTAAATCTTGAATGAACCGAAGCAATGACGCAATCAAATTGTTTTAAAATTGAATCATCAAAATCAAGGGATCCGTCTGGTAAAATATCACATTCAATCCCTTTTAGAATCTTAACTTTATTTGATTTCGAATTAATCTCATCAATTTCTTTCCATTGTTCTTTGAGTCTCGCTTCATCAAGTCCATTTGCATAAAAAGCAGATTTTGAATGATCACAAAGCAAGACATACTCGTAATTTTTCTTTACTGCATACTCCATAATTTCTTTAATTGAATTCGAGCCATCAGAATAATTTGAATGAATGTGAATTAATCCTTTCAAATCACTTACTGAAGGAAAATCGTAAACTCTTAATTCGAGTTCCTCATTTTCTCTTGCTTGTGGTGGAATAAAAGAAAGGTTAAGTTTTTCAAAAATCTCTTCTTCACTTTCAAATGATTTTGATTTAATTAAATTAAAATTTATTCTCTTCAAGAAACTCTCAGGACCTGTAGTTTTCATCAAGTCATAATAAAAATCATTTCCGCTTGTAAAGATGAAATTGACTTCGGCATCCATAAGATGTCCTGTATAAACATTATCCTCAAGATTGTTCAGAGAAAATTTATCAATTAATTTCTTTTGACTTGAATCTTTAATTAATAAAACTTCAATTTTTGGAATAATTCGTGATCTGAGTCTTAAATTTCCTGTGAAACTTAATGGTCCTTTATAAATTTTCTTCAATTCATTTTGTACTTCTTCAAAAATAAAATCAGCATGATGTAAAAGTAATTTCCCTTTAGAAGCTTTTATCTTGTTAATATTTTCAAGGATCGAGTTTTGTGTTTTCTCGCCAAATCCAGGAATTTTCAAAAGTTTATTTTCGATACAAGCTTGTTCAAGTTCTTCAACTGAAGCTATACTTAATTCTTCGTAAAGTTTTTTAATCTTCTTTGCACCTAATCCGCGAATTTTTGTGAGTGAATAAATATCTGGAGGGAACTCGGCTCTCAATTCATTCAATAGAGAAGATTCATTTTTTTCTAAAATTTCTTTCAATACACCTTGAATTGTTTTTCCAACTCCTTTAGTATTTTGAATGATCTCATTATCAAAAGCTTCTTTTAACGAAACATCAAATCGGGATAAATTTCGGATTGCACTGTTAAAAGCGTTAATCTTAAAAACATTCTCTCCTTTTAATTCAAGATAAAATACAATTTCTTCTAAAATTTCAAGTGCTTCTTTAAGTTGCATAAGTCAGAACCATGACTATTACAATTAAAGTTAAACAAAATCCATATATCATTCCAGCTAAAACTTCTTTTACCGTATGGACTTTCAATTCAAGTCTTGACCACATTACTGCAATCATTATTACAAAAACAAAAGTTGCTAAGATTGGATTAATAAATAAAAGTAAAGCAGACATACCAGCAGGAGTCATTGAATGAACAGATATCTTAAATTTTTTATTGATTAACAAAACACCAAATGTACTTAAAGCGTAATTCAAAAAATAAATTTGAATAAATATATGTGATTGTAAAAGGACAACAATAATGTATGCCGATGCAAATAAAATAAGTCCAAACCTATAAACATCTGTTCTTTCTTCTTTAATCACTGCATCTCGATTTATTATCTCACCTCTCCGCCTTTTAAAAACAAAAAAAATAATAGGCAGCAAAACTGTAGATAGAAAGATGATGAGAAAATTTACCAGGAATTCATTTTTGTCGATAGAAAATTTTATAGGCAAATAAAAACTCATAAATAAAGAAAAAGTCGGCGGAATGAATATGTCAGAAATTATTCGAGCAACTTTTTGACTGTTCAATCTGCTCAAAGAATTATTCCGGTTTGATATTTTTGTTCTTCTTCTAAATAATTATAAATATGCTCAATAACTTCATTAAAAGTATAAAATTGCATAAGTTCTGCTCGCAACTTTGCGGAATTATAGAAGCCTTTTAAGTAGCCTGAATAATGTTTTCTAAATTCAATTACTCCTGTACGTTCACCTTTTATTTCAATTGCCAGTCTTAGATGTTCAATTAAAGTTTTTATTCTTTCTTGAAGTGGAATTTCATCATAAAAACCGTTTAACAAAAACTGTTTCGTTTGTTTAAAGATAAAAGGATTATTAATTGCACCACGAGCAATCATTACACCATCGCAACCGGTCTCTTCAAAAGCTCTTTTTGCATCTTCAGGACTCATTACTCCACCATTTAGAATTACGGGAATTGAAACAACTTCTTTCACCTTAGGAATCCAGGACCAGTCTGGTTCACCTTTGTGAGCTTGAGATCTTGTTCGGCAATGGATAGTGATCATTCTCACACCGCAATCTTCAAGGAGTTTTGCAACTTCAACAATTTTAATAGAATCAAAATCCCAGCCCAATCTTGTTTTTACCGTAACAGGTTTACTTACGGCATTAACAATTGCATGAACAATTTTTTCAAGATAATCTAAATCTTTTAAAAGAGCCGAACCAGCTCCGTGTCCAACGACATTTTTCACCCAACAACCTGCATTAATATCAATCACATCAGGATTTTCTTCCTCAGCAATTTTAGCGGCATCTACCATCGCCTGAATATCTGAACCGTAAATTTGAATCCCTGCTGGTCTTTCTTCCTCAAAAATTTTCAATTTATTTCTTGTTTTCTCGTTCCCTCTTCTCAAGCCTTCGGAGTTAACAAATTCAGTAAAAACAAAATCTGCACCCAATCTTTTGCAAATAATTCTAAATGAAGGATCTGTTACATCCTCCATTGGTGCAAGCATCAAAGGTTTATCTAAAACTATATCACCTAATTTGAACGCCATATCGCTCAATTATTTCTGACTTAATTAAATTTATTTTCTTGAAATTTTCAATTGCAAGATACAAAGATACAAGAGTGAAAAAACTCGCAGTCCAGAACGGAAATTGAAATCCTAAAACATTAAATCCAAAGCCACCCCAAATAGGTCCAAAAACTCTTCCAAGAGAACCCATAGATTGATTTACTCCAAGATATTCTCCCTGTCTTTCCGGTGGTGACAATTTTGAAATTAAACTCAATATTGTTGGATTAATAAATGCAAGCCCAATAGAGATTAAGATTATAAATATCCAAATTATAAAATATTTTGAAACTGAAAGTGGAATAAATGCAAGTCCGGTGGAAAGCATCAAAATACCAAACAGCAATAATCTTCTTTCTCCGAAAATTTTCGTCAATTTACCAATCAAATATCCTTGAAATATCACACCAATAACTCCAATAACAGCATACACATAACCTATTTCTCTATCTGAAAAATGAAGTTTACGATAAGCAAAAATTGGAATTACTCCATAAGTATTAGCTATTGAAAAAGTAATTATAAAAAATATCAAGTTGAACATACCAACATAATTGCCCGAAAACACATAACTATATCTAGAAAAATCCAAAGACTTTGTTAAATCATCTGTCTTAAGAATAAATTCAGTTTTTGATTGAAGTGATTCTTTCAAAAAAAACTGAGTTAAAAGAAATGCAAAAAATGAAAATGCAGATGCAGATAAATTTGGAACAATGTACCCATAGCTTGAAAGAATTCCACCGATGAATGGACCAAGAACAAAACCAAGACCAAACGCTGTTCCAATTAATCCCATACCTTTAGTTCTCTCAGATTTATCAGTCACATCAGCAATGTAAGCCTGAGCTGCAGAAATGCTTCCACCACCAATACCAGCAATCGAACGAGAAAGTAAAGCAATCCAGTAATTAGGTGCGAAAGCAAAAATTAAATAACTAACTGACGAAATTAAAAGAGCAAAAGAAATTACTGGTTTTCTTCCAATTCGGTCACTAATTCTTCCAAGAACTGGTGAAAATAGGGATTGAAAGAAAGAAAAAGATGCAATTAAAATTCCAATTTGAAGTTCGCTCGCACCAAAATGAGTTTCGCTGTATCTTGGAAGAATAGGTATTATTATCCCAAAACCAATAAGATCGATCAAAACTACAATAAAAATAATTGCAACATTTGAAGTAATTCTTTTCATTCAAACTCCGAGATTTTGGTGTTAATGATCTTAGGTCTATCTTCAAAACTAACAATAGCTTCTTTTTGAAACAATGCATTAAAATCTTCTTTCGGGAAAAGTTTATTAAAATCTTCTTTAGAAAAGAAAACCTCAAACCTTGAAACATACTCTTCAAGTTTTTTCAAATAATACTCTCGATTAACATTTGGAAATTTTGGATTGAAAAAATCTACAAGCTCACAATTTTCAAATATCTTCACATTCGGATCATCTCCAGTGATGTAGTAAGATATCTTCATTCCTGGATAGAATTTATTTGAATAATATTTATAAGCCAGCTCATACGCAGCACTTTTCTGTCGTTTACCGCTTCTAATAGCTTCTTCATATTCCTCATAAGTATCATGTAAAATTTCTGTCTTCGCCAGATCATTAATATCAATTTTGAGATTTACAATATCAGACCTTAACTCTTGATAAATCTTAGGGATTAATTCTAATTTGTCTGTAATAATGCATTCAATACACTGTCGCATAAAATTTAATGCAAAATTTTCAAAAGTTTTCGAAATCAAAGCACTACCTTTTATGATAAGTTTATTATCATAAGTTAATAAAGCATAATTTTTCTTCTTGTAACTCAACATTCGTGCGTATCTTCCACCAAAAGAAAGGTTTATCCCTTCAGGAATTGTCTGATTCACTTCTTCCACTAATTTTCTCTCTTCTTCTTCGGTTAAAGTCCTTTGTGGTGATAAATATAATCCATCGGTATCAACCTCAATCACGATGCAATTTCTTTTCTCAAATTCTGAAATTAATTTCTTTAATAATTCCTGTCCTTTCTCTGTAACTTCATTTGCTTTTTGAAAATCATTGAATAAAGCTTTAAAGTAACCTAAATATCCATAGAATGAATTGATTAGAATTTTGTAAGATGATTGCATTGAATCATAATGGCGTTTAAGCCTAAGATCATTAGTTTTCTCTTTCAACTTTTTTAGTTTTAGTCTTTCTTTCGTCAAAATCGTTATGAGTTTCAGGAAGACACCAAGCTTATCAGAAGCTGGATTAATTTTATTTGAAATAATGATTGATGGATAAAGCGATTCAACATCTGCGTGAATTATATTTTCAAAAACTCCACGATAAAAAACATCGGAATAACCTCCAGTGATTGGTTGAATTGATTGATGCAAAGGAAGGGAGTGTCTTTTTCTCAAATATTCTCTCACCATCAAAAGTTCAATTTTCAACGAAACTCCAGTTCGAAAAATTTGAGTAAAATTCATCGGAACAAACTGAGCTTGATAGAAATACGGCGGCAATAAAATTTCTGATAACTGAAGAATTTCTTTTACATCCTGTTCAAGTTTATGTAAAATCACAGGATAATCTTTTTCATAAATGATAAAATTTGAAATTTGATTTTCATCCATTGCAAATTCAAAACTTTCCCTTATGCCAAAATATTTCATCACATTTGGTTGGGAATAATCTTCAATTTCACGACGGATTGTATCCGAATGTGAAATCATTTGAAGCAAATCAATAAAATGTCTGCCAGAGATAATTACATCGGGAAGTTGTTTCGTCCCAACTTGAATTTTATTATTCAAGTCGATCAATGGTTCAGAATTATCTCTTCCGATATTAAAATTAACATTGTGAACTTCGAACCTTGTAGTGAGAAGAGCAAATTCCTCAGTTAAGTTAAAACCAATAATTAAGTCAGGATCTTTCTTTTGAATTAACTCAACCAGTTTGATTAATAAATCTTTCTCAGAAATTTTTCCAACTTTTTGATGATGGATTTCTAATTCGCCGTTGTTATCCAATAAGGCAAAAGCAAAAAGCTGATCTTTAAATTTTGACTTAACATTTTCCTCTTTAGGAATTATAATTTTGATAGCAAGTGTTTTCACATCCTCAAATTTCAAACCTTTAAAAAGTGTTTCTCCACTTTGAAGCAAAAATTGAGTAACAGGTTCAAATCTTATGTAAATTTCCTTAAATTCTGTTAATGACAATTTCTGATAGCTTAGTTTTTTTGCAATGCTTCGCAATGCGCGATACATATCAGACCAATTTTCAAAGGCATAGATAAATTTATAAAAACCATCACCTTCGAGCCGTTTTTTCCAGTACTTTGAATCAAAAGATTGCAGGAAGTTGTCGCTGGAAGCAAAAAAGAAAGGATAAAATTTTCGAACAATATGATTTACCAAATCACCATTCCTTACATATAATCTCATCAGATCAGATGAAATTTGTTGAATGGCTACTAAACCATAAGTTTCACCAAAGCCATATAAGATTTTTTCATTTTCTGTCATATTGAATCAAACCTATCTTTTACAAAATAAAAAATTTTATTCGTTGTTGGAATTGTATCGGCAAATCGATCTTAATGTATAAATAAACTTGAATCCGAAATCATTTATTTTGCCCTAAACATTTTTATCACATTAAGGGAAGTGGTTCAATCTTTTTATTAAAAACTTACTTTTCTTGATTAAAAATTGAAAGCCCAATAAAAAAAAGAGTTGCCCATCAAGAATGGACAACTCTTTTTCCTAATTTAAACAGTTCACTATAAACTAAGCTCAATTCCACCAAAGAAATTTCTCTCAGCAGCTGGGAAGAATTCATTACCTATTCCATAAGCTGCATAAAGTCGATTAAATAAATTATTAATTCTTCCATATAAAGTTAATTTTCCAATATAAGGCACATCAAATTTATACTTTGCATCTATATTTAAGACGAAATAATCAGGTACAATATTATCATTATAGTTAACCATTTTTGGATACTGGATAAGCAATTCTTTTAATTTCTCATCGAAGTTATCAGTAAATTGCTTTCCTACATAAGAAGCATATACACTTGCATAGAAGATATTGTTATCATAACTTAATCGAAAGTTTCCTATCAATTCAGGTGAGTTTGGAATTCTGAAACCGGACAAATTAATTTGAGCCACTTTTCTTTGATTCGTTATTGGATCTCGATATTTCATATAAATAAATCCTTTGTTCACCACATTTTTCATATAAGACAAATTCACATTTAAGAAAACATTTTGAATTGGTCTTATCTCACCTGAAAATTCAATCCCAGTATGTGTGGTTCTATCTGCATTACCAGTTTTTGGTTGACCGAAACGATCCACCATTCCTCGTCTAATAATTTCATCTCTGAAATACATATAAAACAGATTCAAATTGAAAGAATAAATTTCAGATTTTCTTGATAACCCAAATTCCAGATTAGTAAGATTTTCATTTTTCACTAAAGGTTTTGAGAAGTCATAATTTCCATTTGCATCAAGTTCAAATTGTGGAACTTCACCACCGCTTGATTCAGCAGCATCGTAATAATTTTTTAATCTCGGTTCTCTGGAAACATTTGCAACATAGCCGTAAAAATTCGTGTTTGGATTTAAATCATACACAAATCCAATTTTTGGATTGATAAAGAAATTTTTAATCGTGAAATCAGTTCCAATAAATTTTTCATCATAAAGTCGAGTTCGATTGTAAACAAACTGACTTTCTAAGTTTACCTTTAGATTGTTTAGTACATTTCTTTGATAAAAAACAAATCCACCCAGAATATCTTTCGCTCCTTTGTACTCATAATATCTCCAGAATTGATCAGGGCCAATTGGCAAACCCTGAGCATACCAGACGCTTCCCCAATGCAATGAACGATGTCTTCTAAACTCAAGTCCAAATATAAAATCACCAAGTGAAGAATTAAGTTGTAATCGTGGAATCCAGCCAAACTGAGTGTTATCGACATATGCTCTAATTAATGCATTTGAAAGATTTGGGGTTGAAGTAAAACCATAATCGTAGGTCATTCTGAAATAAGTTGTATCAGCCCAAGAACCATCGTAATCAAAAAATCCTTTCCCCCAATAAGCAAATAAAGCACTATTAAATTTCAAATTTTCTGAAAATTTTATTTCACTCAGTAATTCAAGATGAGGTTGATTAAAGTTTTCGATTTCATTGGGTCTTCGTGGTGCAACATAAGTATATTGACCATTTTTATCTTCCCAGTAAGAAAAGTTCTTCTTTCGTTCATCTTTATTATAAATTGCCCATTTTGGTAATCCTGTATAAGTTAGACCATCCGCAATTGGTGCTCCAAAAAAGTTTAATTGATTTGTTGCATTTTCATCATATCTAATGAAACTAACAAAGTAGCTGAAGAAATCGACCCATGAATTTTCTCGATAACCGGAAGAATTTATTTTACTAACTCTTGCATACATTGCATAATTGTCAATTAAACCAGAATTAAACGACATCATCAGTTTCCGAGTGTTATAAGAACCAAACCCGGATTTAATTTTAATTTCTCTTTTTTGAGTGAATGGAGAAGTGATAATATTTATAGAACCACCAATGGCTGGTGCTCCAATTAAATTACTGCTAACACCTCTTTGAATCTGAATGTTATTTACATCTTCAAGTAGATCAGGAAAATCAATCCAGTAAACATTGTGGTCTTCCGGGTCATTTTGTGGAATTCCATTTATTGTAACAGAAATTCTTCTTTGATCAAAACCACGAATACTTATGTAATTATATCCCAGCCCATTTCCATTTTCAGAATAGCTAACCACAGATGGAAATTCCGACAGAAATTGTGGAAAGTCTTGAATTGTAAATTTTTTCTCAATATCTACTCTTGCAACATTACTATATGTAATAGGAAGAAGTCTCTCTCTACCAAGTGTAGAGGTAACCAGAATTGTTTGAGATGATAAAATATCAGGCTCAAGATAAAAATTATGAGTTTTATCTAAATCATTTTTAGTAAAAGTTTGGGAAATGGTTTTGTAACCCACATAGGAAATTCTAATAGAAAATCTTTCTGGTAGAGAAATGTTTTTCAGATCAATTGAAAAATAGCCTCTTTTATCTGTTGCTTCTCCGATTTTTAACTCGGGAAAATAAACATTTGCATAATCCAGTGGTTTTAGATTTGATTTATCGTAAACATAACCACTGATATTTTGAGAGAAAAGAATAATTGGAAGAAGAAGAAATGCGAGAATGAATTTAATGTTTTTCATATTATCCTCCTTTAATTTTTGGTTTCCGATTTTATTACACGGTCACCTCCAATTAAAGGAGGCGACCGTTTCCCTACGCTGGCATTACCCAGATCAGGTTCAGGGGTATAATCTCAGCCTATAAGTCAATCGACTTATAAGCACCCCCAACGGTCTGTAGATGTCAGCTTTTCAATTAACGACTTATAACTAAAAGTTTCTGACCAATTATTATTTTGTTATTGCGAATCTTATTAATTCTCTTTAATTCTGCAACACTCATTCTATACTTCTTAGCAATTGAAATGAGCGTTTCACCACTTCGAACAGTATGATATATTCTCTTCTTAGAAATTCTGTCACCCTTTGATGTTCTTTCAGCATCTGGAGAAATAACAAGTCGTTGTCCTGCAACTACTCTATCACCTTTAAGATTATTCCATTCTTTTAAATCATTGATTGATAGTTTGAATTTTCTTGAAATATCACTTAAAGTCTCACCTCGCCGAACAATGTAATAATTTTGTTCTTTAAGATTATTTGCTGTCAATTGCTTTTTCTCAATATCACTAAATATTTTCAATCTTTGCCCCGCTCGAAGGTAAGAACTCTTTAGGTTATTCCATTCTTTTAAATCCGAAACGGCAACATTATATCGATTAGCAATTAAAGCCAAACTCTCTCCTCTTCTCACTGTGTGATAAATTTGTCGTTTCTTAATTTCAATCGAATTATTGTTAAGATCAGCAAATCTCTTGATTGTCTCCTGCTCAACTGGTGAGTAATTGGCAAGCTGCTTGTAGAAATAATATTTTTCATTTGGGACATAAATGATTAATGAATCACCAGCCAAAATTTTCCTATCAAACGGAATATCATTCCAGATTCTAAGATCAGTAATTCTTGTTTCAAAAGTTTCTGCGATTTTTGTCAATGAGTCATCTTTCCTCACGACATATTTAATTGGGCTTTTACCTTCGACATTGTAAGTCAAAGGATTTTTGTACTCATAATTTTTGTATTCATTATCATTTTGTGTTTCATCAACTTGCTCGATATTAACTTCATTACTAGAATTTTGATCATTTTTAATGTCTTCAGCTAAATCAAATGAATTATCTTTTTCTTCTTCATCGGCGGGATAGACGAAAGTAAGGTTTTTCTCATCATAAGGGACAGGAATTTTTAAAAGAGCATTTCGTTTAAGCCTGATTTTTCTGGAAATGTTATTTGCTTCAGCTATTGCTTCTGCCGAAGTTCCATATTGTTGGGCAATTCTTGATAAAGTTTCGCCGCTTTTTACTCTATGAAATACAAACGACCTTCTGGCGGAAGGAGGAATTTGATCATAATTGTAAACAAGATTTTTTGCGTAATTGCCTTTTGGAAGTTTTAATGGATATCCATTCGGATAATTTGGCGGAACACATCCCTGAATTAACTCTACATTAAGATCTTTTAAGACCGATGGTTCAACTCCCGCTGCTTTAGCAAGTGCATTAAGATCAAATGGATCCTTAACTAAAAAAGTCTCATACTCATAGGGTTCCTCATATTGTATATCAGTAAAACCATATCTTGCTGGATCAGAAAAAATAATTGTAATTGCAAGATATTGAGGAACATAACCTCGAGTTTCTCTAGGAAGAGAATTGATAATTTCCCAATAATTATTTGAACCCAATCGAGTCATTGCTCTTCGAATTCTACCTTCACCTGCATTATACGCT
>JBNAWO010000051.1:0-15167 GCA_049699815.1 Ignavibacteria bacterium
AATTGAATAAATCTTAATGGTGGTAATGCACCTGCGTCTGGAAGTGCTCGTCCACCAATTGGAGCGTATGCTCTGATACCTGGAGCTAGAGCTGCAAGCTGCATGATATTTCTAGTATCAAGTGGTAAATTACTTATTTGCTCTTTTCTAATTGGCATTGAAACATCAGTTCTTTTGAGCTCAAATATTGGTCCCTCAGCTCTTACTTCTACAGCCCCAAGGGGAATTGCTTCTGAATATAAAATAAAATTTATTTGTGCAGTTTGTCCAATTAATAGCTCAATTAACTTGTTCTCTTTTCTATATCCTACATAAGAGCAAGAAAGTTCATATTTACCTGGTTGTAACCCACCAACAAAGTATGAACCAGACTTGCTGGTTACTGTTCCCCTTGTTAAACCATTATCTAAATTTTTTACAATAATATTTACGTTTGGTAAAACATTTCCATCACTATCTGTTACTTTCCCCTCAATCTGCGCTGTTGATACTTGCGCGTTAATAATTGTATAACTCAAGAAAAAAGAAAGAAAAAGAAAGGAAAAAATTTTACTCATAAAGCACCTCACTTTTGTTGATTTTGAATTTTTATATTATCTCATATACAAATTGAAAAGAAAAAAAATTATTGTCAAATACCTTTATCTTCATAAACCAATGGTTGATTTTTTCTTTTTTTAATTTGAACTATGCATAACTGTGATGGGAATTTTTCAATTTATTTATTTGTTTTAATCTTGACTTAAATGTAAAGATTAGTTAAAATTGATAACTAAAATTTGAAAAATAAACCTTACTCGGAGGATAAAATGCAAAACGAAACAGTTGATCTAAATCAACTAGCCCTGCAAGAATATAAGTACGGGTTTTATACTGACATTGAAATGGAAACTTTTCCGAAAGGGCTTAATGAAGATATAATTAAAATGCTCTCGGAAAAAAAAGGTGAACCTGAGTGGATGACAGAATGGAGATTAAAAGCTTACCGTGCCTGGTTAAAAATGGAAGAACCTCACTGGGCAAATGTTTATTATCCACCAATTAATTATCAAGATATAAGATACTTCGCAGCTCCAAAAAGGCGTCCCTTGAAAAGCCTTGATGAAGCAGATCCTGAATTACTCAAAACATTTGAGAAACTTGGAATTCCACTTGAAGAACAAAAAAGATTGGCCGGTGTTGCTGTAGATGCGGTTTTTGATAGTGTATCAGTTGCAACAACTTACAAAGAAAAATTAGCTGAGCTCGGAATAATTTTCTGTTCAATGTCTGAAGCGATTCGGGAATATCCAGAGCTTGTTAAAAAGTATCTTGGGTCAGTTGTTCCACCAACGGATAACTTTTTTGCTGCCTTGAATTCAGCCGTATTTTCAGATGGGTCATTTGTTTACATACCAAAAGGTGTTCGTTGCCCAATGGAGCTTTCGACTTATTTCAGGATCAATGCAAATGAAACTGGCCAATTCGAAAGAACTTTGATCATTGCAGATGAAGAAAGTTATGTAAGTTATCTTGAAGGATGTACAGCCCCGATGAGAGATGAAAATCAATTACATGCTGCAGTCGTTGAATTAATTGCGCTTGATAATGCTGAAATTAAATATTCAACAGTTCAAAATTGGTATCCTGGTGATAAAGAAGGACGAGGCGGAATTTATAACTTTGTAACAAAAAGAGGAATTGCAAAAGGCAAACATTCAAAAATTTCCTGGACGCAAGTTGAAACCGGTTCAGCGATCACTTGGAAATATCCGAGTGTAATTCTTCAGGGTGATTACTCTGTTGGTGAATTTTATTCAGTTGCGATGACAAATCACCGTCAGCAAGCTGATACAGGTACTAAGATGATTCACATTGGTAAGCACACACGAAGTACAATTGTTTCAAAAGGAATATCAGCAGGTGAATCAAATAATTCTTATCGTGGATTGGTTAAGATTTTGCCAAATGCCGATCATGCTCGAAATTTTTCTCAATGCGATTCACTCTTGATTGGTGATAAATGCGGTGCTCATACATTTCCATATCTTGAAGTGAATAATCCAACTGCAAGAGTTGAACATGAAGCAACAACATCTAAAATTGGGGAAGATCAGATTTTCTATCTTAACCAAAGAGGAATTTCTAAAGAAGCTGCAATCAGTCTGATTGTCAATGGTTATTGTAAAGAAGTAATTCTTGAATTACCAATGGAGTTTGCTGTAGAGGCTTCAAAATTATTAAGCATAAGTCTCGAAGGCAGTGTAGGTTAATCAATAAAAAGAAAGGGAAAATTAACAATGTTAAAAATTAAAGATTTAGTTGTTAAAGTTGAAGACAAAGAAATTCTAAAAGGTGTAAATCTTGAAGTTAAAGCTGGTGAAGTTCACGCTATTATGGGACCAAACGGCTCGGGAAAAAGCACTCTCGCAAATGTAATTGCTGGCAAAGAAGGTTACGAAATTGTATCAGGTGAAATCTGGTTTAAAGAAATTAATCTTTTAGAATTACCTCCAGAAGAAAGAGCTCGACTTGGGATCTTTATGGCTTTTCAATATCCAGTCGAAATTCCTGGAATTAGCAACGCAACTTTATTAAAAACAGCAATTAATGAAATTAGAAAAGCAAGAGGCGAAGAAGAACTTGATGCGATGGAGTTTCTGACTGTAATGCGCGAAAAAATGAAGCTTCTTGAAATGACCGAAGAAATGCTCAGTCGTTCTGTTAATACTGGTTTCTCGGGTGGTGAAAAGAAACGTAACGAGATCTTTCAAATGTTGATGCTTGAACCAAAACTTGCTGTACTTGATGAAACAGATTCAGGACTTGATATTGATGCATTAAAAATTGTTGCAAACGGAGTTAATCTTTTAAGAAAAGATATGACCAATAGAGCGATTATTGTTGTAACCCATTATCAAAGATTACTGAATTATATAATTCCAGATTTTGTCCATGTGCTCTATAACGGTCGAATTGTTAAGTCAGGCACAAAAGAACTTGCATTAGAACTTGAAGCTAAAGGGTATGATTGGATTAAATCAGAAGATAAAGTCGCGGTTTAAAAGGAGAGCAGAAAATGTCAGAATTGGTAATTAAAAAAAATAAAATAGAAATTTCCGATTGGTATTTAAAGAATTTTGAAATTCTTGAAGAGCATAACAATGGCTCAATTCCTGATTTTGTTAAATCTTTAAGAAAAGATTCAATTCAAAAGTTGATCGAAATTGGTTTCCCGACTCAAAAAGTTGAAGATTGGAAATACACTAATATTCTTCCAATCATTGATAGAAAATATAAACTTTCCAATATCTCTGAAAACTGGAAAGATAAAATTGTAATATCAAAAGCTAAGGAATTAATCGAACGAGATTCAATCATTTCAGATTTATCTTCAAATCAGATTGTTTTCATTGACGGGCATTTCATAGATGAGCTAACAAAAGTGCAGTATGTTGATGATTTAAAAATAACAAACTTGAAAAAAGCTTTTATTGAACATTCAGATCAGCTTATTAAGTATTTTAATAAATACAATAAGATTGAAAATGGTTTTAATGCATTAAACAATACTTTCTTTAATGATGGTGCATTCATTTCGATTCGTGAAAATCTTGTAGAAGATGAACCAATTGTTGTAATTTTTATTCAATCAAACAAAGAAGAGCAATTAATCAATCCGAGAAATTTAATTCTGGTTGGAAAGAATTCTAAGGTTAGAATTATTGAAATTTATCTTTCCTTAAATGGTGCAAGTAGTTTCACGAATACAATTTCCGAGATCTTTGTAGCCGAAAATTCATTTCTTGAACATTATAAATTTCAAAATGAATCATTGAATGGATTTCACATCGGAAAAATTCAAACTTATCTTGAAAGAAACTCAAATTTCAGTTCTCATAATCTTTCCTTTGGTGCGGCAATTGGAAGAAACGATATTAATATAATTTTAGATGGCGAAGGTGCCGAAGCTCATATGTATGGATTGTATTTTGTTAAAGACAAACAACACATTGATAATCATACACTCGTAGACCACGCAAAACCTCATTGTTTAAGCAACGAATTTTACAAAGGGATCCTTGCTGAAAATTCGCGTGGCGTTTTCAATGGAAAAATTATCGTTAGAAAAGGTGCGCAAAAAACAAATGCTTATCAGTCAAACAAAAATCTTCTGCTTTCCGGTAACGCAAAGATAGATACTAAACCTCAACTTGAAATTTTTGCTGATGATGTAAGATGCACTCACGGTGCAACTGTTGGACAGGTTGATGACGATTCATTATTCTATTTAAGAGCCAGAGGAATTGATGAAAAAACTGCCCGAAGTTTACTCGTAAATGCTTTTGCAAATGATGTTTTGGAAAATACGACCTTTGAACCTTTAAAAGATAAAATCAGTGATTTTGTTATAAATCAAATGAGCCAAATTCTTCAGAAAAATTAAAATGAAACCAAATAATATTTCTGATAAAATCACACTAAATTTTGATGTTCAGAAAATTCGAGATGATTTTCCCATACTTAAAACTAAAGTTCGTGGGAGACCGTTAATTTATTTTGATAACGCCGCAACTACTCAAAAACCAATTTCAGTAATTGAGAGAATTAAAAAATATTATATAGAAGAAAATTCGAATGTTCATAGGGGAGTGCATTTTTTAAGCGAACTTGCAACTAAAGAATATGAAGGTGCTCGTGAAACTGTAAGAAATTTTATTAATGCTAATTCAAATGAAGAAATAATTTTCACCCGAGGTACAACCGAAGCTATAAATCTGATAGCAAATTCTTTTGGCAGGACTTTCATTCAAGAAGGTGATGAAATTTTAATTACTGAGATGGAGCATCATTCCAATATTGTTCCCTGGCAGATATTATGTGAGGAAAGAAAGGCTAAATTGAAAATCATCCCTTTTGATGATAATGGTGAATTAATTTTAGATGAATTGCAAAATCTTATCACAGATAAGACTAAACTTGTTTCAATTGTCCATATTTCGAACTCACTTGGTACGATTAATCCTGTTAGGAAGATTATTGAAATAGCTCATAGTTACGCTGTTCCAGTTTTAGTTGATGGTGCTCAATCGATTATGCATAGCAAAATTGATGTTCAGGAACTGGGATGTGATTTCTTTGTCTTTTCAGGTCATAAAATTTATGGACCAACTGGAATTGGAGTTCTTTATGGTAAAAAAGATTTGCTCGAGCAAATGCAGCCATATCAAGGTGGCGGTGATATGATCAAATCAGTTACATTTGAGAAAACAATTTACAACGATCTTCCATACAAATTTGAAGCTGGAACTCCCAATATTGAAGGTGCAATTGGCTTAAAAGCGGCGCTCGATTATTTAGACAAAATTGGAATTGATCAAATTTCAGCCTATGAGAATGAATTACTTCAATATGCAACAGACAAGTTATCGCAAATTCCTCAACTAAAAATTATTGGGACCGCAAAAGAAAAGGCATCCATAATTTCATTTATTCTAGATAATATTCATCCACATGATGTTGGAACCATCTTAGATTTCGAAGGAATTGCGGTAAGAACAGGGCATCATTGCACTCAACCTGTTATGCAGCATTTTCAGATTCCTGCAACAACAAGAGCATCTTTTTCATTTTACAATACAAAAGAAGAAATTGATCAATTATTCATTGCAATTCAAAAAGTTATAAAGGTATTTAGTTAATGTCAGATTTGAGAGAACTTTATCAGGAAGTAATTCTTGATCATTCGAAACACCCAAAAAATTATCATAAGATGCCTGATGCAACTCACATTGCGGAAGGCTTCAACCCACTTTGTGGAGATCATTTTTATCTCTATTTAAAAGTAAAAGACGGCGTGATTGAGGATATTAGTTTTGAAGGTGCTGGTTGTGCAATTTCTAAAGCTTCGGCATCAATAATGACTTCGATTATAAAAGGTAAGACAATTGAAGAGGCAGAAAAGATTTTTAAAGATTTTCATCTATTTGTAACAGGCAAAGCGGATAAAAATTTTGATCCCAATTCACTTGGTAAACTTGCTGTCTTTTCAGGTGTATCGGAATATCCTGTTAGAGTGAAATGTGCAACTTTAGCATGGCATACATTGATTAATGCAATTAAGAATAAAAAAGAAGTTGCAGCGACGGAGTGAGATATGGAACAGGAAAATTTAAACCATAACCAGATAAGAGAAAATCAGGATCAGAAAATCGAAAATCAGAATTCAGACAAAAAGAATTCAGACAAACAACCTCTCGACCTTAAACAACTTCAGTATGATGTAATCCAAACTCTTAAGACCTGTTATGATCCCGAAATTCCGGTAGATATTTATGAGCTTGGATTGATCTATAAAATTGATATTGATGAAGAAGGTGTGGTCGAAATTGATATGACACTTACTTCGCCGGCTTGTCCAGTTGCGGGTTCTCTGCCGCTTGAAGTTGAAAGAAAAATTCGAGACTTGCCCGGTGTTAAAGATGTGATTGTGAATGTTGTGTGGGAACCAATGTGGAATAAAGATATGATGTCTGATGTTGCAAAAATTAAACTTGGATTTTTTTAATTAACAAAATTTTAATTCACCCTTTAACAAAAAAGGAGACGCAAAATGTTTGAACAAACAATTCGTAAACAACCACTTTATGATCCTGAATCAGTTCAATGGATGAGAGATGAATTGACTTATGTTGGTTTCGAGGAAATGCTCTCACCCGAAGCAGTTGAATATCACTTAAGAAAAAATGATGACGAAATTAAACTTGTTGTGTTGAATTCAGTCTGTGGCTGTGCAGCTGGTAGCGCAAGACCTGGCGTTTCTCTTGCGTTACAAAACGATTTGATCCCCGATAAACTCCTTACATCTTTTGCCGGTCAGGATAGAGATGCAGTTGATTACTTACGATCAGAGTTTTTGACAAACTATCCACCATCTTCACCAATGATGGCTTTATTCAAAAATGGTCAGGTTATTTACATAATGCATCGTTATCAAATTGAAGGGAGAACACCCGAACAAATTGCTGCAGATTTGATCGAAGTTTTTAATAAAGTTTGCAAGAAGAAAGATCCTTCAATTCCAAAGGAAAAATATGAACAACTTGTTCATGCAAAAGCCTGTGGACAGGCAATTCCATTAAACAAACAAGCGTAAGAGAAATGAAATTTAGTGCATTAGAAGAGTACGGATTAAGATGCCTTATTCAAATTGCAAAGAATAGTAAATCTAACGGAATTACAATTCCAGAATTAAGTGAGCTTGAAGGTCTCTCTGAAGCTAATGTTGCAAAAATTTTACGTATACTTCGTCTTGGTGGAATTGTTGAAGCTGAAAGAGGTCAGACTGGTGGATATAGGTTAACTCGTTTACCGGAGGAAATTACTCTTAGAGAAATTCTTTTTGTTTTGGGCGGAAAACTTTTTGAAAATGATTATTGCAACACTTACACTGGAATATCTACGATTTGTACAAACTCAACAGATTGCTCGGTTAGATCTGTCTGGAAAAATGTTCAAAGAGTTATTGATGAAGTACTGGGAAGGTTGACTTTAAAAGATTTACTCGCTCCTGAAAAGGTTGTAGATAAAGTTGTAAGTGAAAAAGTTGAAAATGTTATTAGTACAATTGAATTGAAAGTCTTGCAATAAAAAACTCCATTTAGAAATTTTTAGTAAATAATTTTTTCATTTCCATTTTAAAAGTTTTTTCGTTATGGATTCATAAAATTTTGAAGGAGCAAAGAGAAGTTCGTTTTAGACCTCTCTTGCTCCTTTTTAATTTAGTTTTATGAACTTTCAAATTTTTTTCAAGATAAAGTAAAATTTGCCTTTTGATATTCTTTATTGCTTTCCAAATAAATTTCCTGATGAATTTCAAAATATTTTCTTCAGAATCTAATCAGCTTAGATTGTATTTTTGTATTAATAAAGGATAAATCAATTAATGAAACTCAGACTTTTTTTCGCTGTAAATTTTTCTGACGAGATTAAAAAGAAATTTTATGAGATTTCTTCAGAGTTGCAAAAATTTAGTGAGCCAGTAAAGTATGAGGCAATTGAAAAGCTTCACCTCACTTTACTTTTTCTTGGGGGTGTTAATGAAAGTCTTTTGACAGAAATAAACAAGAAGGCTATCGAAATTTCTAAAAGTTTTTCCCCGACAGAACTTTACTTCGAGAAACTTGGTGTG
Organism: Ignavibacteria bacterium; assembly: GCA_049699815.1. Taxonomy (GTDB): domain Bacteria; phylum Bacteroidota; class Ignavibacteria; order Ch128b; family Ch128b; genus Ch128b. The sequence goes on from JBNAWO010000051.1 coordinate 8,171, forward strand.
TTTAAAAATTTTCGACAGGTACGAGTAATCTGGATTGGAACAAAAGAAAATCATCAGTTACGCGATTTATCATCTCAATTAAAATCTCTTGCCAATTCATTAAACATAATGACTGACGAAAAAGAATTTTCTCCACATATTACAATTGGCAGAGTTAAAGGTAATCTCTCCGAAAGATTTATTGATTTTTTAGAATCATTTTCATTTGAGCCTTTTACCGCACAGGTAGATTCATTTGAATTGATGGAGAGTAAGCTTGAGCCAACGGGCTCGAAATATTTTGTAAAAAGTAGTTATATTTTATACAAGAAATAAATTCATGCAAATTAGAATTAGTTATTTTCAAATTTGGAATCATTTTTAAAAATTGAAATCAGAATAAACTAAAAAAGGAAAGGAATAACAATGGCAGACGAGAAAGAAGAAAAACTCAAACTTTTAAAAGAGACATTAAATCTTATTGAAAAGACCCACGGCAAAGGCGCAATAATGAGATTGGGTGATAAGCCCGTTCAGACTTATGATGTAATTTCGACTGGTTCTATTTCGCTTGATTATGCACTTGGGATTGGTGGTGTCCCTCGTGGGAGAATTATTGAAATTTTTGGTCCTGAGTCTTCTGGTAAAACGACAACCTGTCTCCACATAATTGCTGAAGCTCAAAAGAATGGTGGTATTGCCGCTTTGATTGATGCTGAGCATGCTTTTGATATAAACTATGCGAAGAAACTTGGAGTCGATACTGATAATTTAATCTTAGCTCAACCAGATTTTGGCGAGCAAGCTCTGGAAATTCTTGACTCATTAATTCGTAGTAATGCCATTGATGTAATTGTGGTTGATTCAGTTGCCGCGTTGGTTCCGAGGGCAGAAATCGAAGGTGAAATGGGCGATGCTCATATGGCTGTTCAGGCGAGATTAATGTCTCAAGCTTTAAGAAAAATTACAGGTGTAACTTCAAAATCAAATACTTGCGTGATCTTTACAAATCAATTGAGAAGTAAGATCGGAGTAGTATTTGGAAATCCAGAAACAACAACTGGTGGAAATGCTTTAAAGTTTTATGCATCGGTTAGATTAGATATTCGAAGAATTGGTGCAGTAAAAGAAGGGAATGATGTAGTTGGTAGCCGAGTAAAAGTCAAAGTTGTTAAAAGTAAAGTTGCACCCCCATTTAAAGAGGTTGAATTTGATATTTTATTTAATGAAGGAATTTCCAAAACAGGTGAATTGATTGATCTCGGAATTGAACATAGCGTAATTCAGAAAAGCGGAGCCTGGCTTACATTTGATGGTGAAAGGTTTCAAGGCAGAGAACAAATGAAGTCAAAGCTTAAAGAAGATCCTGAACTTATGGCTAAGCTTGAAAGACAAGTAAAAACGAAACTTGGAATGATTAAAACGGAAGAAGCTCAGCCCGAAGAAGCATCAAAAAAATCTAAATCTGAAAAAGTTAAATGATTTTTGTCGAAAAAGTTGAAAGAAAAGGTAACAAAATTCAGGTTACCTTTTCTGATTCGACCATTTTGAAATTAAGTTCTGATGTATATAAAAAATTTCCAATTTCAGCGGGGGAAGAATTAGACGAAAGTTTTATCGAACTTATAAAAAAGGAAAATGAATATTTTGAAGTTAAAAAATCTGCCTTGAGATTTTTATCAATCAGAAATCATTCATCGCAGGAACTATACAAAAAACTCTCGAAGAAAAAGTTTTCTGATCAAATTATAAAGAAAGTAATTGATGAACTTTTAAGCATTGGTTATTTAAATGATAAAAAATTTGCAGAGCAATATTTAAGTGAGCTTACTGGAAAACTTTTTGGTCCATTAAAAATTAAAAATGAAATGATAAAAAGAGGAATTGCAAAAGAAATAATTGATGATGTTTTAAGTGATTACTTTAATAACGATGAAATTCAGAAAGAAGTAATAAAAAATATTTTGAGTAAGAATAGGTTCCCAAAGAAAATATCTAATAGAAACGAGATGCAGAAAATTTATAATTATTTGATTAGTAGAGGTTTTCAGAATGGAATTGTTATGGAAGTATTAAAAGAAAAAATGAATCTGGATTTAGATAAAATTTAAATTTTGTTTAATTAAGAAAATCTTGTAATAAAGAAAAACTCTCAAAACTTATGAACTCAAAAATTACAATTAAATTTAAAAGGCTTTCTGAAAATTTTAATGATATCCCGCTTCCATCCTATTCAACGGAAGGTTCCTCGGGTATGGATTTGAGAGCCGCTGTAGAAGAAAAAGTGATTATTAAACCTTTTGAAACAATGCTTATTCCAACTAATCTTGCCGTGGAAATTCCTGAAGGTTACGAAGGTCAGGTGAGGCCAAGAAGTGGACTCGCAGCAAAAAATTTTGTGACCATTCTCAATACTCCAGGCACAATTGATTCTGATTATCGTGGAGAAATAAAAGTTATTCTCACTAACTTTGGTAGAGAAGATTTTGTAGTTAATCGAGGGGATAGAATTGCGCAACTGGTTATTGTAAAAGTTGAAAAAGTAGAAATTGTAGAAACTAAGGAATTAAATTCTACAATTAGAAACGAAGGTGGATTTGGACACACAGGAATTAAATAAGGGATGATATGAAATCTTCGTTTGACAAAGGTGAAAATTTCATTACGATTTTTATCTCAATTTTAAGTCTTATACTTTTTGCATTGTTGATTTATTTTTCCGCTTCAATAATTTCTCCAATTTTTCTTTACTTTCTCATTTTGATTTTTTTCTTTCTTAATAAAAATGAATCAATTGTTAAAAGTGTTTTTATCCTTTCTACAATTATTTTTATTACCTGGTTTATAAATGAATTACTAACGGTTCTTACTCCATTCTTCATCTCTTTTTTGCTTGCTTATCTTCTGAATCCAGTTGTTAATTATCTGGTAAAGAAAAAAATAAAAAGAACTCTTGCTGTCTCTATTCTAATCTTAGGAACTTTATTTTTTATTGGGTTAGTAATTTCTATTGTGGTTCCGCCTTTCGTTAATCAAATTACTCTTTTGATTAATCTCGCACCGGAGAAGATTTCTGCGATACAGAAATTTATTTCCGAAATTGTTTTACCAGAATTGGAACGCCTGGGTATATTATATCCAGAAATTCAAAAATCTCTATCAAACGAATTACCAGTTAAGTTGCAAAGTGTATTAAATGGATTGCTGACAGGACTTTTGAATATTTTTGGAACTATAAGCTTTATCCTCAATCAAATTATAAACATTCTTGTAATCCCAATAATGACTTTTTATTTTCTTCGTGATTATGAAAAAATTTTAAAATCAATTTTAAATTTATTTAACGAAGAAAATCGTAACTCTATTAAAAAGGTAGGTGAGCGAATTAATAAAATTTTTGGTAATTACATTCGTGGTTATCTAATTGTCTCTTTGTTTAACGGAACTGTGATAACGATTGGTCTGACTTTAATTGGAGTCCCTTATGCAGTTGTTCTGGGTATAATTTCTGCGTTATTAAATTTTATTCCATATTTTGGAATGGTAATTAGTGTCTCGATTGGATTTTTAGTTTCTCTACTTAGTGGGTTAAGTGGTTTTCAATTGCTTTTTGTCCCATTTCTTTATATTGGAGAAAATATTGTTGAAAGCTATTTCATCTCACCAAAAATTATTGGCGAAAAAGTTGGTTTACATCCATTGTTAATTTTACTCGCATTGATTGTCTTTGGATATTTTGGTGGGCTTATTGGAATGTTGATTGGTGTGCCTGTTACTGCATTAATTGTTTCTTTTATTTTAGATAAAGATTAAAGATTTTTATAAGAGAGTCTGGTTTTCAAAATTCAACTGAAACAAAATTCTTAGACAGAAGAAACACTTATTTAAACTTTTATTTTATGCATTAGAAATAGTTGAAGATTATATAACTAACTGTTCAATTATAAGGTAGGGAAAGAGTTTATGCCAGAATTTGTTCATCTTCACAATCATAGTGATTATAGTTTGCAAGATGGTGCAGCTAAAGTAACCGATCTTGTTAGAGCAGCTATTGAAAACAAAATGAAAGCCGTTGCTCTAACTGATCATGGCAATCTTTTTGGAGCAATGAAGTTTTATAAAGCTGCAAAAGAAAATGGTATCAAACCCATCATCGGGATGGAAGCTTACATAACAATCGACGGTGATCGATTTTCGAAACAACAGAGTATTGATGAAAATGATTACAATGGAAAATCAAAAAGACCAAAGCATTATAATCATTTAATTCTTATTGCTAAAAATGAAAAGGGCTTTAGAAATTTATCAATTCTATCGACTCTTGGTTATCTCGAAGGTTATTATTACAAGCCCAGAATAGACTTTGAATTGCTCAAGCAACATAGTGAAGGTTTGATTTGTCTTTCTGCCTGTGCAGCCGGGATTCTTTCTTATCATCTTTTAAATGATGACTACGAACGGGCAAAGAGAAAGGCTCAAGATTACAAAGAACTTTTCGGGGATGATTTTTACATTGAATTACAAAATCATCATATGGAAATTGATAAGATTTTGATGGAAGGATTGCCTAAGATCGCAAAAGAGTTGAATATCAAGATGGTTGCAACTAACGATGTTCATTACATTAAACCAGACCACGCAATTCCTCACAATGTTTTGTTGCAGATCTCAAATTCAAGGGGAGAAAGTGATTACAAAACTCTTAGATACGGAACAGATCAGATTTATTTCAAATCAGCTGAAGAAATGGCTAAGCTTTTCAAAGATTACAAAGATGCAATTGAAAATACTTTAGAGATTGCTGAAAAAGTTAATTTAGAATTCAAGAAAGAAAAAGACTATCTACCAGAATTTAAAATCCCGGAACACGAAGAAGCAAAAACTCTTGATGAGTATTTAATAAAACTTACCTATGAAGGTCTAAAGAAAAAACTTGGCCATATCACACCAGAGATAAAACAAAGAGCAGACTATGAATTGAATGTGATCCAGAAGATGGGTTATTCGGGTTATTTCTTGATCGTTATGGATATCATTCAGGCAGCAAAAAGAAAGGGAATTTCTGTTGGACCTGGTAGAGGTTCTGCCGCTGGTAGTCTGGTTTCTTATGCACTCGATATAACAAATGTAAATCCTCTTGAATATGGATTGCTGTTCGAAAGATTTTTAAATCCAGAAAGAGTTTCAATGCCAGATATTGATACTGACTTTGCTGATGTTAGAAGAGAAGAAATTATAAATTATATAGTAGAGAAATACGGTCGAGAAAATACTGCACAGATAGTTACATTCAGTAAGCTTTCGTCAAAACAAATCCTGAGGGATGTTGGACGAGTTCTTTCAATTCCAATTCCAAAAATTGAAAGCATAACGAAATATATTCCAGTAAAATTTGGTAAGGTATATTCACTTGATAAAGCCATTGATGAAGTTCCTGAATTACGTTATTTAAAAACAACGAAAGATCAAAAGGAAAAAGAATTAATCGAGTATTCCAAAGTACTTGAAAATATGAACAGAAACATTTCTGTTCACCCAGCAGGTATTGTTATCGCTCCAACTAAAATTACTGATTTCACTCCTTTGTGTCTTGCTCCAGATAAAAAAACTGTAACTCAATTTGATAAGAATGATATAGAGGCGATTGGACTTGTAAAGATGGATATTCTGGGGCTTAAGACGCTTACTATCATTCAGAAAACTCTTGAACTTGTTAAAGCCAATCACGATGTTGAAATTGATTTAGATAAAATTCCATTTGACGACTCGCTTACTTATGAACTATTTGCTCAGGGTAAAACAATAGGAGTTTTTCAATTTGATAAACCTCATACACGAGAATATTTGAAAAGACTAAAACCAACCTCAATTGCAGAACTTTCTGTGATGAATGCGCTCAATCGGCCAGGTCCAATGCAATTCATTGATGTTTACATTAATCGAAAACTTGGAAAAGAAACGATAACATATATTCATCCAAAGTTAGAGCCAATATTAAAAGAAACATATGGAATTATTGTTTATCAAGAACAGGTTATGAGAATTGCTCACGAAGTAGTTGGGTATACTCTCTCTAAAGCCGATTTGATGAGAAAAGCGATGGGGAAAAAAGATGAAAAAATATTGGCTGCTGAACGAAGTGAATTCATTTCAAAGGGTGTTGAACAGGGAATTGATCGGAAAATTGTTGAACAGATTTTTAATGAAATTTATCGATTTAAAGATTACGGCTTCAACAAATCTCACAGTGTTGCTTATTCTATACTTGCTTATCAAACGGCTTATCTTAAAGCTCATTATCCAACAGAATTCTTAACAGCAAATCTTTCGGTTAACAAACACAATACTGATGAAATTTCTTTATTCTTGAATGAATGTAGAAAAATGGGGATTGAAATACTTCCGCCAGATGTCAATAAAAGTTTTGTTGATTTCACTATCGAAAATGGGAAGATAAGATTTGGACTTGCTGCAATTAAAAATGTTGGTGAAGGCGCAGTCGAAGAAATAATTAAAACTCGTCAGGAAAAACCATTTGAAGACATTTTTGATTTTTGCATTCGAGTTGATTCAAAAGTTGTAAATAAAAGGACAATGGAAGGTTTAATTTTAGCAGGTGCATTTGACAATCTTCACCAAAGTAGAGCTCAATTATTTGAGAATCTTGATGAGATTTTAAGATATAGTTCGAGGAAAAAAGAAAATATTTCAGTTGGGCAATTTTCACTTTTTGGTTCTGGTGAAGAAGATTTAAAGCCGGTATTAAAAGAAGTACCAATATGGTCATCAATTGAACGAATGAAAAAAGAACATAAAGTTCTCGGATTTTTCATCTCTGGCCATCCGTTACTCGATTATGAAGTAATTGTAAGAAGTTTTAGCAATATCCACTTTGCAGATGTTGCCGGTTCGGGTGAAGAAACCGACGAAGAAACAGAATTTGAAAAAGGCGCTACTGCAATACCAGATAAAGTTGGAGTTTGTGTTGTGCTGACGGATATAGAAACTAAAATGTATC
>JBNAWO010000051.1:15177-16213 GCA_049699815.1 Ignavibacteria bacterium
GTATCGTGATGATCAAACTATGGCTCGCTTGAAAGTTCATGACCTTACTGGTGAGGCTGAATTTATTATTTTCGATAAAGCCTATAATCAATTTGGGCATCTTTTGAGAGAATATTCACTCTTATATATGATTGGTAGAGGCGAAGTTCGTGGAGATAGTTTACAGGTCGTCGTTGAAGAAGTATATCCAATTGATGAAGTAATTACAAAATTTGGTCAGGCAATTTCTATTGATATTTTTGCAAAACAGACAACTCGAGAAAACATTGAGAAAATGAAAAGTATTCTAACGAGATATGAAGGTCTTCAACCTGTTTATATTAATTTAGTATATTCTGATGGAAATAATGAAATGTTTGTCTCTGAACTCAAAGTTAAATTGTGTAACGAATTGATTTTTGATTTAGTGAAAGTAATATCACCAGAGAATATCACTATTTTACAAAAGAATGGATTATCTAAGAATGGATACAAACGATATTGAATAATCTTTAAAGTTTTTTTAAGTTACTCAAACCTGATAATCAATAAATAAATGAAAGGAAAGATATGGAAAAAGTATGGGCACTAATTTTAGGAGCTTCAAGCGGATTTGGTGGTGCATCCGCGGTTGAGCTTGCAAAAAATGGTTACAATATCTTTGGTGTACACCTCGATCGACAAATTACAATGCCTCAAGTCAATCAAATCATAAAGAAAATTGAAAAGGCTGGTAAACAAGCTGTATTCTTTAATATAAACGCAGCTGATCCTATCAAAAGGCAGGAAGTCCTTGATGAAATTGAAGAAAGATTCAAACAAGATAAAGGTGTAATAAAGGTTCTAATTCATTCCTTAGCTTTTGGTACTCTAAAACCTTTTATAGCTGATTCACAAAACAATGCAATTACTCAAGCGCAAATGGAAATGACTCTGGATGTAATGGCAAATACTCTTGTTTACTGGACTCAGGGACTTGTCTTCAGAAATCTTTTTGGGGATGGTGGTAGAATTTTTGCTTTAACAAGTTCAGGTTCACACACTGTTATTCCTAATT
>JBNAWO010000052.1:0-12394 GCA_049699815.1 Ignavibacteria bacterium
ATTTAAGATATACTTTTCGATGAATACGGATTTATCTTTAAAAGATTTTTCTGCTTCACTCTGAGCTAACTCAAAACTTTTGTTCAAATCTTCCTTCGAAGAAACGACTCGCATTCCTTTACCGCCGCCACCAGCTGCAGCCTTGATCAGAACAGGAAAACCAATTTTTTCTGCAATTTGAATTAATTTATCTCTATCTGAAATTGGCTCGAGTGTTCCTTCAACTATTGGAACATTGTGCTTTTTCATTAATTCGCGAGCAGCGACTTTATTACCCATTAATCGGACAGATTTGTCAGAAGGACCTATAAACTTTAAACCAGATTCATTTACAAATTTTATAAAATCTGGATTTTCAGAAAGAAAACCATAACCTGGATGAATTGCTTCAGCATTTGACTTTCGAGCTGCATCTAATATTTTTTCAAAGTTTAAATAAGTTTCAGTTGCAGTATTACCTTTTAGAGAAACTGCTTCATCTGCTAACCGAACATGGAGTGCATTTTCATCAATATCAGAATATACAGCTACTGTTTTAATTCCCAGTTCCTTACAAGCTCTTATAATTCGAATTGCAATTTCACCTCGATTTGCAATTAAGATTTTCTTAAACATATTAATCTTTTAATTTGACTATTGTTATTCCTTCTCCACCCTGGTCTATCGGTGCGAAATGAAAAGATTCTACAAACGGATGACTTTGTAGAACTTTATGTGTGATTGACTTCAAAATTCCATCACCTTTTCCATGTAAAATTTCAACATTAAATAATCCATACATCACTGCATCATCAAGATATTTATAAATAAGTTCCTCTGCTTCTGCGGCTCGTTTCCCTCTAATGTCAAGTCTGAATGGAATTGTTTTAGTCTCGATAAAAGTTTGCGGCTTTTCAGAGCTAGCTTCTTCAAAAAATTTTTCTTTATAATCATATTTGAAAATTTTATCGAGCGAAACTGTCACTTTGAATTGTTCGACCTGAACCTGTGCTTGATTTTTCTTTTTATCAATTGATATAACTTTTCCAAATGTTTCCTGATCTTTGAACTTAACAATATCTCCAATCTTTATTTCTTCATCTGGTAAAGATTTATCTTCAACTGAATTTCTAATAAGTTGATACAATTTTGATTTTTCATCTTCGAGATGCGCTTTTACATTTTTAATTGTATGTTTATCAGCTTTTGATTCTCTGATTTCTCGAATCGCTTTTTCTACAATTTTGTTTGCAGTCTTTAAAATCTGTTCTGCTTCGAGCAAGGCTTTCTTTTTTATCTCTCTGTTTTCTTTTTTAATATTGCTTAATTTTGAATTAAGTTCATTTTTCAATTTCTGGATTTCTTCTTTCTCTTTTCTTAATTCATTGATCAGTTTGGAATAATATTGAACTTTCTGTTGAAGCTGAGAAATGTAGTTCTCAATTTCTATTTCGTTACGCTTTAAATACTTTTTTGCACCAGAAATTATTTTTTCATCTAATTTCATTCGTCGGGCAATTTCAAATGTATAACTTGAACCAGGCACACCCTGTATAAATCTATATGTTGGTTCCAGAGTATCAGAATCAAATTCCATCGATGAATTGATTAGCTCTGGATGGTTAGCTGCAAAAAATTTTAAGAATGAATGATGAGTTGTAACGATCAAAAATGAATTTTTTTTAATTAATTCTTCGATATATGATGCAGCAAGCGCTGCGCCTTGGATTGGATCGGTCCCAGTTCCAAGTTCATCCAGCAATACGAGCGAGTCGTCGTCAGCGTTCTCGTAGATATATCTTAAGTTTTTTATATGTGAGCCAAAAGTACTGATATCATTATCAATCGATTGCTCATCACCAATGTCAATAAAAACTTTTTTGAAAAATGGAAATCTTGAGTCAGGATGAGAACTTATTAAATATCCCATTCTGGTCAAAATTGCAATCGTTCCAATTGTTTTCATCAAAACGGTCTTTCCGCCCGCATTAGGTCCAGAGATTACAATTCCTTTGATAGAACGATCTAATTTTAAATTAAATGCAATAGTATTATTGTAACCAAGTGACTGAATGAGCAATGGATGACGACAATCAATTAATTCAAAACTTTTATCTTCGGAAAAGTTAATTTTATTGGCTCTAATTTCAATTGCATATTTGGCTTTTGCATAATGCGCATCAAAGATTGAGATGATTTCAAAATTGCTCAATAACTCATTAGAAAATTTTGAAATATCTTTTGTAAGTAAACTTAAAATTCTCTGGATTTCTCTTTTCTCTTCAAAAAACAAAGAAAGCAACTCATTGTTAAGTTCGAGTGTTTCAGCGGGTTCAATGTAAGTCGTCTGTCCTGTTGCAGATTCTGAATGAATGAATCCACGAACTTTCCGCTTGAATTCAGATCTCACAGGAATTACCATCCTGCCGTCGCGAAGAGTGATTAACTCATCCTGAACCATTCCATCTTTACTTAGATTTTTCAAAATCTTTTCATTGATTTTTTGAATTTGAAATTGAAGCGATGTAATTTCTTCTCTTATTTTTCTCAGGTCATCACTTGCGGAATCTCTTACTTCACCATAATCATCAAAAATCTCGTTTATCTTTTTTTCAAGAAATTTATTTTCCGCAAGTTTTTCTACTAAAGACCAAAGAGTTCCAAATCGATTTTTATGCTGTGCTAATGAAGTCTTTATAAAACGAGAATTGTAAAGCAGTTTACCTATTTGTATAATATCCTTAGGATTAAGGATGAAATTTTCAATTTTTGATTTGTGAATGACTTCTTTTAGATCAGGAATGTAAACAAAATTTAAATCGCCATACTCTTCGATAAAACTTTTTAATTCATCGGTTAAAGACAATAAGTAACTTGCATCGGATAAATCTTTTGTTGGTTTTTCACTGCGTAGTCTATTTCTGCCCGCATCGGTTATTGAATAGTTTATGGTTCGTTCAATAATTTTTTTTAAATCAAGTTTTTCAAAAATCTCTTCCATTATTTTTATCAATTTTTTTTCTTAAATCTTTAATCAAATCAAAGACTACTCCAGATTCTGGATAAATTTTCTTAACAAATCCAAAAGTCTCGGGCAATAAATTATAGGTGAGATTATAATATTTCAAATGAGCTTTTTGTTGATCATCTGGAAATCTGAAAAATGAAAGTATAATTAGGATCCCACTAAGAAATAGACCCATCTGGAACAAACCTGTTAAACCGCCTAAAATTCTATCAATAAATCCAAGAACTGATTTTTTCGGTCGAATAATTTTAATTAAAAATTTTGATAAAATAATCACCACTAAAAAAACAATTATAAAACTAACTATAACTGCCGTTGATGGATTTAAATCAAGATACTTAATCAAAAAAACTCTTGTCCGAGGTGCAAAAGTAAATGCAGCAAGAATAGCCAATATGAAACCAATAAATGATAAAATTTTTTTGATAAATCCATCTTTAAAGCCCAGAATGAATCCAAAGATTATAAAACCCAAAATAGTATAGTCAATAATTTCAGGCATTAGCTTCAAGTTTTGCCTTAACTAAAGTTTGTACTAATTTTCCATCAGCTCGACCTTTAAATTCTTTCATTGCAACGCCCATCACTTTACCAAAATCTTTTGGATCTTTAACCCCCAGCTGCTGAATAATTTCATCCAATTTTTTAGAAATTTCTTCTTCAGTTAATTGAGCTGGAAGGAAAGACTGAAGAATTTCAAGCTCTTGCTTTTCTTTTTCAGCAAGATCAATTCTATTTGCTTTTTCAAAAATCTCAATTGACTCTTTTCTCTTCTTGACAAGAGAATTAATAATTTTAATTTCTTCTTCTTCATTCAATTCTTTGCCAGAACCGCTTTTATCAAATTCAATAAATGCAGCTCTAATCGATCTTAAAGTTTCAAGTTTAACTTTATCACCTGATTTCATTGCTTCTTTCATCAATTCATTGATTTTTTCTTTAATCATTATCAACTCCTTTCTTTGAAACAAAAAAGGCAGGAATACATCCTGCCTTAATTGATGATAAATTAAAACTTCAGGAGGACTTATAAAGAGATGAATAATTTATTCTCAGACAATATGCCTTTCTAAGTTCCTGCTGAATATCAGTTACAAGCCCCATTCGTGTATTTTTGTCAATACGTAAAGAGACGATTATGCTTGGCAATTCCTGACGCTTTGCATACATAATTTTTTGAATTTGATCAACTCTAACAATGTTATCATCAATTTGGATTCTTCCATCTTTACCAACCCAGATATAAGAAACAACTCTCTTATTCTCAATTTTTTCAATCGCTTTTGCTTCTGGTAGATTAAAAACCACTTTCACATCATGTTCACGTAAAGTTGTAGTAACCATAAAAAACAGAAGCAACATAAAAACTATATCTGGCATTGAAGTAGTTGGAATTCCTTGTTTCGCAGTTGCTAATTTTTTTTGAAATTTCATATCATTAAACCTATCATCTATTTTTTAACAACTTCAGGTTCAGCAATTGAGATAATAATGGGGATTTTTTCTTTAACCTCATTCATTTGATCTTCGTTTAAATCAATCACTTTTTTCCCCCATTTTTTCAAAGCATATTCATCTCTAACTTCGAAATAAGCTTCCTTTACCTGATCAAGTGCTTGTATGTAAAGATTATAACTTGTATTAGCATCAGTTTTAACTGAAACGATAAGTTTCTTATTTGCAGGAAGCTCTATCTTTTCAACAATTCTTGGTTTAATTTTGGGTAAAATCTGATTAACTGTTACAATCTGATTATCGAGCAAAATTTCACCAGCTTCGTTAATCAAAAGGTTAGCAATTCTCTCTTTGGAAACTTCAACTTTCACCTGTTCTTCTGGTGGGACATATTCAGGCAAAGTCAATCCAATTCCTGTATCGACATCAATTGTAGTTGACACAAGGAAAAATAGTAAGAGAAGAAATGCTAAATCTGCCTGCGACGCTGTTGGAATTTCTGCTTCTCGTATCTTTTTCTTTCTTATCTGAGGCATTCTTAAAATCCTCTCTTGAGATTATTTCTGATTTTTCTTTAATGTAACAAGTGCATCGATTAGTTCAACTGAGCTTTCTTCCATATCAACGACTATTTTGTCTATCCTTGATACGAAATAATTATAGAAGATTTGTAAAATCATTGCAACTACAAGTCCAAATAATGTTGTTAACAAAGCGACTGCAATACCACCAGCAACGATACTTGGTGAAATTTGGTTAGCTTCTTTAATAGCGTCGAATGCTTGAATCATTCCTTGAACGGTTCCGGTAAATCCTAACATTGGAGCAAGTGTAATAAATGTTGAAATCCAGATTAAACCTCTTTCAAGAAAAGACATTTCAATTGCACCATAAGCGATAATGGCTTTTTCAGCAGCTTCGATACCTTCATCAACTCTCAATAAACCAGCGTGGAAAACGCTTGCAACAGGACCACGAGTATTTGCACATAGTTCTTTTGCTTTCTCAACTCCACCTTCCTCAAGAGCTTTCTTTACATCAAGTAAGAATTTTTTGGTATTGATATTAGCTCTTGTTAATGTGAAAAATCTTTCAATCGAAAAAGCAAGACCGATTATGAAGCTCGCAAGTATAGGGTGCATAAAAAATCCACCCGCATTATATTTTTCTTGAAGGAAATTGAGAACTCCAGTATCTTGAGCTTGTGCAATTATTGCATTAATTATTCCTAAAATTGCGGATAATTCCATTTTTTCTTTACCTCCGAAGTTTTTTGATTTTAATTTTTCGTTATTTCAATTCTTATTAAAAACGATACAATTTTAAGATTTTGTTAATCTAAAGTCAATTTGTTGTTTCTTAATCTGAAGAGATAATTAGTCATTTAAATAGAATATATTTCCATTTAATCTTTTATAATTTTTGAAAATGTACTCAATCTGTGTTGCAATATGCTCGGGAGAAACATATTTAGAGTAATCTGTTTCAGGTATCCATCTTTTATTCTCTTCTGTTAAAATAATTTTTGGAGCTAATGCGTTTACTGTCAATTCTATTTCTTTACCTTCAACCTCAATTACTTTGACAAGAAAATTTAATGCTGATTTTGAAATTGAGTAAATCGATCTTTTTGGTTCATAATTAATCGCTAATCTTGCTGAAATAAAAATTATACTACCAGATGAGCCTTCTTTTAATTTCTGAGCTGTGAATTTAGAAACTAAAAATGCGGAAACTAAATTTTTATCTAACATCAATCTAAATTCAGTTAAATCGTATTCCCAGAAAAATTTTCCACCAGTATAACCACCAACAAGATGAATGACAAAGATTTGATCTTCCTTTGAAATCTTAATCTGTTCAAAGATATTCTTCACATAATTTTCATCCGAAAGATCATATTCTGAAAATATCTCTATGTTCTTTCCATCAAATTTGGATAAATTTATTTTTTCTCTTTTTCCAACCAAATATATTTTATCATAATCATTAAAGTTAAAATGTTGAATTAATTCTCTGCCTAAATTTCCAGATGCACCAGTAACTAATAGATGTTTCATTTTTTTCTCATATAGATAAAATTTGCGCCCACAGGGAAATGATCACTATATCCACCTAAGTATCTGCCAGAACCAAAAGTTGGATAAGGTGCACCTTTAAATCTACCGGAACGTGTTGTGTTCAATTCATTGGAGATCACCGAAAACGATTCACATTCATAATCTAGTTTCTGTTTATCGAGCAAGGCTTTCGAAATAATTATTTGATCTAACATGTTAAAATTATTTTGATGAAAATATGAACCTAATCCCTGTCTATATTTCTTGAAAGAAGTATTGTAGAGGTTTAATGTATATTCTTTAGCTAAACTGTCACATTCAAATGGAATTGCACCAAGCGTCATTAGAATTGATTTGTTATCGGGCATATCGTTAAAATCACCCATTATAACAATGTTAGCTTTAATATTTTTACTGAATATTGAATCAACTTTATTTCTAAGAACTGAAGCAGCTCTAATTCTTCTTGGTTCTGACTCAACTTCCCCACCTCTTCTTGAAGGCCAATGATTTACAAATATATGAAGAGTATCATCCTTAAATTTTAAAATTGAATATAAAATATCTCTTGTGTTGCCCTGGATTGGTATCCAAACTTTTTCTGAATGGATAAATTGAAATTTATTCTTTTTGTAAAGCAATCCGACATCAATGCCTCTTGGATCTTTTGAATCATAGTGAATCATTTCAAAATTCATATCTTTTAAAAATCTTTTCGATAGTTCTTCAAGGACATATCGATTTTCAACTTCACAAACACCCAATATATCCGGTCCATTTCCTTCATTCATACTGCGAATAACTTTTGATAGATTAGCAAGTTTTCTATCAAATTTAATTTCATCCCATTGTGATTTTGCAGTAGGAAGGAATTCGTCATCACCAGGATTTGCAGGATCATCAATTGTATCAAAAAGATTTTCAAGATTCCAGAATGCAATATAAATTTTTTCCTGGGCTTGACAGGATGATAAGCCAATTAATAATATTGTTAAATATAGTACAATGAATCGTTTCATAATTACAACCTAAATTTATTTATGAAGAAACTTTTAGCAATAATAATTTTAATTACACTTATAAAAAACTCATCCATTGGGCAACAAAATGCTTTTATAAAAGACTCGTCTTCAATTATTCGTGAAAATGTATTTTCTTTTTTTAAAAATATTACATTGAATAAATTTAATGAAGATTTCAAAATTAATCTTTGGAAAATAGATTCTTACTTGAGAGGGGCGAATGCTCATCCATATAAACATTTTTCTCCGTTTTCTATGCGTGATCCAATTACCGAGAAAGACTTATTTGAATTAAAAAAACTTGGAGCCAATCTGGTAGTTGCCAATTATCCAGGCATTTTTACTTATTTCCCGCCTTATCAAATTGACTCACTAAGTCTTATGAATTTAGATAAAATTGTCCAGCTTTCTGAAAGACTAAAACTATTTCTTGTAATATCAATTCGAAGTGGTCCTGGAAGATCTCTTTTTACTTTTTTTGATAAATACCGTGAAGATGAGATTCTATTCCACGATTCTACTGCACAAGAAAAATATATTGAAATGTGTAAGTTTATCGTTGATAGATATAAAGACAAAAAATATCTAATCGGAATAAATTTTCTTCTTGAACCGCATGGGGATGACCCAGTTTACCTTGACAGAATTAATGATTCAGTATACTTTAATTTTATTGAAAGATTGATCTATGAGGTTCGCAAAGTTGACAGCAAAATTCCAATCATAGTTCAACCTCAAGGGTGGGCTTATCCCGATAAATTTGCATCAATGAAGAAATTCAATGATGAAAAAATTGTTTACAGCTTTGATATGTATTTCCCACACGCATTTACAAATGAGCTAAACGATTCAAGTTATCCCGGTTATTATTTTGACAAAGACTCATTGGTGTATGTTGATTCTTCTTATCTAAAAAATTTTTTAAGTATAGTAAATAATTTTAAGTTAAAATATTCGGTTCCAATCTTTGTAAATGAGTATGGTGGAATTAGATTTAAGAAAGGAATGATTAATTACATTAAAGATTTACACCAAATCTTCTTAGAAAGTGGATTTCACTTTGCTTTTTATGTTTGGAAAAGTGAGTGGGGTGAAATAGACGGAAATAGTTTTGACGAATATAATTATGAAAAAGGAACCGAAAGATTAAGAGATTTAAATTCTTTAGATAAAAGAAACGATAACAAATTATTAAAAGAACTACAATTTATCTGGCGAATATCTAAATAGACCTATTCTTTTAAAACAGCAAAAGCTACCACATAATGATCGCAATGAGAAATAGAGATTAAAACTTTTTCGTTTTTATTCCCTTTATAAAATACAATAGGTTTCCCATTTAAATCGTTTCTTACTTCAATATCTTTCAACATCAAATCTTTACCGAAACCTGTGCCTAAAGCTTTCGCAACTGCTTCTTTCGCTGCAAATCGTGCAGCAAAATGTTGCGATGGTTTAGCCTTTGACTTACAGTAATTTATTTCAGCTACTGTATAAACTTTATTCAAAAACCTATCTCCAAATTCTAAAATTATTTTTTCTACTCTATCTATCTCAATGATATCAACGCCAATTGATTTCATATTAATACCCCATTGCTAAGCCGTATCCTCTCGGATCGGAAATACCATAGAAGAGTTTGTTTTCTTGGTCAACTAAAATTGCATTAACCCAACCTATAAAATTTCTCTTCTTAAACTTATGTCCATAACCCTCCAGTTTGTGAATTACATCTTCACTTAAAGCATAATCTTCGTAATAAACTTCTTCAGGAATGAATTGATGATGAATTCTTGGAAACGAAACCGCACGGAATAAATCCATTTTAAAATCAATTATATTTAATATCACTTGCAAAACAGTCGTGATGATCATTGAGCCGCCAGGTGAACCTACAATTAAAAACGGTTTATTATCTTTTAATACAATTGTTGGAGTCATTGAACTCAGCATTCTTTTATTTGGAGCGATTGAATTTGCTTCTTTCCCTATCAATCCAAATTGATTTTGCACACCAGGTTTAATTGAAAAATCATCCATTTCATTATTGAGCAAAAATCCAGCTCCATCAACGACAATGCTTGAACCGTAAGATGAATTAATGGTGGTAGTTACACTAACTGCATTTCCATCCTTATCTATTACTGAATAATGAGTTGTCTCAGGTGATTCATAATCCATTGCACTTTTTGTATTTACTTCCTCTAATCTGGTTGATTTTTCGGGATGAATTTGCTTAAATAAATTATTAGCGTAATCTTTTGAAATTAACTTTTGAACAGGAACATAAACAAAATCTGAATCGCCAAGATATTCAGCCCTATCAAAATAAACTCGCTTTAAACTCTCAATTAAATAATGTAAATACCTTGAAGATTGATAATCATCTTTTTCTAAATCAAGGTTTTCCAGAATATTTAGAGCTTCAATTATTGCAATACCACCAGAACTCGGTGGACCCATAGAAATTATTTTATAACCTCGATATTCTCCTACAACAGGTTTCCTTTCAACGCAATGATAATTTTTCAAATCTTCAAGTGTAATTAATCCACCAAGCTTTTGTATCTGTTTCACAATTAGTTCAGCTGTTCTTCCTTCATAAAAACCTTTTCTTCCATACTTTTTGATTAACTCTAAAGTTCTGGCTAAATCTTTTTGAACAAATAAATCTCCTTCCTGGAATTTCTCACCATTCTTTGTAAAAATTTTCTTTGATGACTCGTATTTAATAAAATTCTCATAATTAGAATTGAATGAACGTGCAAGCTCAAAACTCAATCTGAATCCGTTTTTTGCCAGTTGAATTGCTGGCTCAATCACATCTTTGAATTTTAATTTACCGTATTTGTTGTGAGCGTAAATTAAACCATCAACACTGCCAGGAACTCCAGCTGAAGTTGCCCCTTCTTGAGAGAGATTTGTCAGTGGATTTCCCAATGAATCAAGATACATATCTCGATGTGCTTTAGCTGGAGCCTTTTCTCGAAAATCGATGGTGGTAGTAAATCCATCATTTCTATAATAAACAATAAATCCGCCCCCGCCTAAATTCCCTGCTGCCGGATATGTGACCGCGAGTGCAAAACCAACTGCCACAGCTGCATCAATAGCATTTCCTCCTTTTTGTAAAATCTCCACTCCAATTTTTGTAGCCAGATCACTTGCCGAACTTACCATCCCATTTCTTGATCTTGCAAGTTGTGCGCACGAAAAAGAAGGAACTAAAACAAGAACGAAAATTAATTTGAATAAATATTTCATTTGAATAACCTAATTTTAGCGTCAACTTTTACACCCTTTGACTCAAGCTGTTCAAGTAAAATATTGCTAATATCATCAAGCCTTATTATACTCTGTTTAAGTTTTGAATAAAGTTCTTCATCGTACAAAATTTTTCCAAAATTGTTTTCTTTTGCTTGAGTTTGATTCAGTATAGTTTCAAAAGAATTGACAACTTTATTAAGACTGGCTATTAATTCTCGTGTCTCATTAAAAGTGGCGACTAAAGTATCAGCGTTCTGGGATAAAAATTTTTCCGATTTCTCAGTTAAACTCGAGATATTATCAATAGTCTTTTCAAGTTTTGAATTGTTCTTAGATAAAAATTCATTGAGGTTACTCGTAATTTCTTCAAGATTTTTAACTGAAGTTTTAAGCGAATTCATTGTATTCTCATCAGAAAGATGACGATTTATTTGTTCGAGCAAATCTCTGGTATCTAAGATTATTAACTTCAAATCCTGTTCAACATTACCAACCATAGCAAGCGCACCTGGAATATCTGTCGAAAGTTTTCCTTCAAGAATATCATTGAAATCAAATAACTCATTGCTTTCACCTGGTTTCAATTCAATTTTCTTTCCACCCATCAAATCCATCATTTCAACTGTAGCTTTAGCATCTTTTTTCAAAACAACATTTTTGGGAATGTAACCTTCAACTATCACAGAGTTTCCATCAATAAAAATATTGTGGACTTTTCCCATCTTGACTCCGTTAATCGTGATGTGATCACCTAATTCAAGTCCGGAGACAGAATTAAATCTCATTTTTAAAACATTGTAATCACCAGCAATAGTGATTCTTTTCGCCCATCCTAAAATAAAAAGAAAAATAAAAATAGCTATAATGACAGTAATTCCAACTTTTATATTAGTCTTTCGATTTTCTTTCATATTAAAAATCCTGATTTACTTTTTGAGTGAATTTCTCAACTTCTTCGAAAGTGATTTTATTTGCTTGTGTAATTTTTTCTAAATCTTTGAGCAAATCTTCTAAATGTTCATCGGAATAAACATCCAGATCAATCTTCTTCCCAAATGTTTTCAAAGTTGTTTGAAATTTTTCTTTCAGTGAATCCGCTTCAACTTTTTCAACTAAGTTGTTTATAATTTTTTCTTTGTCTTTTTCTTTCATTAATGAAAAAATCACTTTAACTCTTCTTGAATAATCTGATAAATAAAAAAAGATCGTTCCTATGATGAGAGTCACGACGATTAGAAGAATGTAGAATTTATATTTTTTCATTTGCGATTTTTTTTATCAAAACTTTTTCAATTTTCTTTTCGGATGCTTCTTTAATTATAAATTTAAAATCCTTATAATCGATTGAATTATTGACTTCGGGCAAATCTTCAAATTTTTCGAGAAGGAAACCGCCCAATGTATCGTAATCGTCTTCTTCAGATTTCAATTGGGCATTAAGAAGTTGTTCGAGTTCGTCAATTGGCATTTTAGCATCAACAAGATATGTATCCTGATCAATTTTATTGTAAAACTCCTGAATATCTTCGGAATAAGAAAACTTACTCATCACCTCCAATAAAATATCTTCCATTGTTATAAGT
>JBNAWO010000052.1:12404-16154 GCA_049699815.1 Ignavibacteria bacterium
CAATTTTTTTACTTTCCGGAACGAAGATGGCTTGCCTTAAAAACGAAGAAATGTTGAATTCTTCCTGTTTCTCAATATCTGATTTATGCCTTTGCAGATAAATTGGAAGCAAATCTTTTATGTAAATAAATCCTTCAATGTTATCAATGTTACCCTTGTAAATTGGTAATCTTGAGTGTTTTGAGTCTAAGAATTTTTTTAAGATTGAATCAAAATCTTCATTAATTTCTGCAGCAATCATTTCGGTTCGGTTAGTCATCACTTCTTTTACAGTAGTTTCTCCGAATTCGATTATTCCATGAATTAAACTTTGTTCATCTTTTTCGATGGCTCCATATTCTTCGCTTATATCTGCTAAGGTCCTTATTTCATCAACCTTAATAGCAGTTTTAGATTTATCAATTGAAAAATTTCGTTGGAAGATTTTCGAAAATTGATTGAAAACAAAAGTTACAGGTGCAAATAAAGTGTAAAGCCAATGAATGGGATAACAAGCTACAACTGCATACTCGATTGGAAACCTATTGGCAACGATTTTTGGAATAATCTCACCAATCAACAAAAGCACAATGGTCAAAACGATAATTTCTATTGTGATAAGCCAATCAGGATTTATATTAAGTTGATGAGCTAACTTAACTGTTAAAAAAGCGAGTAAGATAGAAATACCAACATTTGCAATATTATTCCCAATCAAAATCGTTATCAGTGTTTTCCGTGGAAACTCAAGTAATCTCTTGATATATCTTGCTGCTAAAGGTTTCGTTTTTGAAATTTGATTTAATTTTTTTTCATCAATAGAAAATAAAGCTACTTCTGAACCTGAAAAAAATGCAGACGCAATAAAAAAACCTAAAACAATTAATAATTGAATAACCGAATCACTTTCCAAAACATTTATCTCCTACAATGTTATCGATTAGTTAAAAAGGCAAATCTTCCTCTGGATTAGTTTCTGTAGAAATATCAGCTGCTGGTGGTTCAGAAACTTGAGAATCGGATTCGATTCCCTCACCTCCTTCGACTGAAGTGGTAGGTCTATCCAGAAGAATCAAGTTATCAGCAATTACTTCAACCACATATCTTTTAATATTTTGTTTATCTGTGTAATCTCTTTTTGATAATCTACCTTCCACATAAACTCTTCTACCTTTTTTAACATATTCTTTCATATTCTCAGCGAGCTTGTCGAAACAAACTATATCATGCCAGGTTGTTGCTCTTTGCCAGTTCCCATTTTGATCTTTCTGATTTTGATCTGTAGCAAGACTGAACCTCATCACAGCCATACCTGAATTGGTATATTTAACCTCAGCATCTCGTCCGACATATCCTATGAGCAAAATTTTATTTAATGATTGAGCCATTTTAATTACTCCTATTTTATTAAGTTTAGTTTTAAAGTTTTTGAATTTTTCTCATAATCTATTTTAACTAAATAAATCCCTGAATTCAAGTTTTCTAAACTTAAATCTATTTCATTGCTGCCTTGTGAAAAAAATTTATTCACATCCACTAATTTCTCACCCAAGATATTAAAGATTTTAAGATTAATAAAACCATCACGGGGAATTTTCAATAAAATTTTTGTCGAAGAATTAAATGGATTTGGAAAGGCTTCGCTTACCACAAAATCTTTAATTAAAATTGGGTTATTTTCAACTTCAGTTTGTCCTTCAAAAAATTTAATTACATCTTCGATTAAAATATTTTTTGAAATACGATTATTAGTCGTTTCGAGAGCAAAAGCTAAATACACTAATTTACCGGCAGATAATCCACCTGGAAAAATTCCATCAAAATAAATTCCCGCAATTCTTTGATTTCGATAAAGCAAACAGGATTGAGATCCATTTAATGGTTCAATTGCATCTGGCCAATCTTCTGGATAAACTGCACCCAGATTTATATCTGAAGGTAAATACCTGATTATTGAACCATTGGAATAAACAAGCAATGACCCCGAATTATCTGCAATATATTTAGCTTTGAGAAAATTATTTAGAAAAGTCGGAGCGGAAGAATTGAGTTCATAAGCAACTTCAGAACCGGTGATAAAAAGCTTCCCCCCATTCTTCAAATAGTTCATTATAAGCAGTTGTTCGCTGCCATTAAATGTTCTATTTGCGGTTGATTCATCTCCAAGAAACCAAAGTACACCATCATAACTACTCAAATTAATCAAATTTGAAATTATAGATTCATTTGCGGCAGCATCAACATCTCGATTAGCAGCATAAACTCCTGAAGCATAAAATTCATTAAAAGAATGAAATGGTTGTGAATAACTTCCACTTGTTCTATCAAATCCATCTACAATCAAATATCTCCTTTTAATTCCCGTTGATGCAGAATAAACATCACTTGAAATAGATTCAATTCCCGCTGAATTTACCGCAGTTAATCTAATGAAATAAAGTTTGTCACTTTCGAGATTACTTATAGTGATTGAAGTTGAATCTTTAGTCAGATAATTTTCATTCAGAAAAGGTTGACTTGAAAAATTTATAGAATCTTTTGAAAGATATAATCGATAACCCGATATTTCATTTGGAAATAAGTGTATCCATTTAATTTCTAATTCGCCATTATTATTGATTTTTCTACCCTTCACATATTGTAAGATCGGAGGCTGTGGACTAAAAACAAGATTTGTATCTCTAACAAATTCTTCTAAAACATTCCAGATATCTTTGTTTGTATTATCCATACCAAGTGCCCAGATACCAATTCCAGCCAAATTTTTTGATTTAATAAATTGATATTTATAGAATGCACTTTCCGGATCCTCGTACCATGCTTGATGCCAGATTCCATCAACTGTTTGGTAACGATACCATGCATTCAAAGATTCCGTATCCCATAATCTTGAATATTCAATTACATTTTGTTTTGCATCTGGATAATACAATACAGAACCTGCTCCTAAGGTAGATGCTTTTTTGTTTGGAGAATTAGTAGGCCAATCGTAACCATAATGAGGCATACCATAAATTGTTTTCGAAGCAATTGCCCCACTTGTTAAAGCACTATTAATAAAACTCGATGCATTTGTCGATGACCAGCCTTGAAGTCTACCAACAGGTCCTGCTTGACTTCCCGTAGAATAAGCATAACCATAACATTGTAAAAATGTTAAATCACAAATTTGGGTAATTTGAGCTAAGTCCCAATCTCCCTGTCGAAAATCAAAATCAGTTGGTGCACAGGTTAGTATATAGGAAGAATCCTTTGCTTTGAGTGAATCTCGCAATTGTCTCATAAACGAAGTCAAATTATCACGTTGGCCAGATTGAATCCCTTCAAAGTTAATATCAACTCCATTAATATTTCGTGCAGTTAAGAGCTGAATAATGTTTCTTATGAAATTGATTCTTGATTGATTATTGTTCAAAAGATAGGTGATAGCTGATCCAGAAAATAAAGTTGCGCTTAAAACTATTTTTACATTTTTTGATTTTGCTGCATTTATAAAGTTAGTCACATAAGAATTAGTTAACCAACCGTGATCATTGACTATATTTCCTAATGAATCAATTTCGGCACTGTGAAATGCAATTACATATAGTAGATCATAACTTATTGTGTTCCATCGATTTAGGAACCAATATGGGAAATAACCAAAAACTTTGTACTTGAGCTGAGCTGAACTTATATTTTTACTCTCTCCTAATTCAAAATTTTCTGATATTTCTTTCGATGTATAATCGATTCCTTGATTTCGATATAGGTCATAAAAATATTTATGAA
>JBNAWO010000053.1:0-16117 GCA_049699815.1 Ignavibacteria bacterium
AAATGCTTGAATTAGGTCTATTTATCATCTCAATTGCATTTTGATAAACAATATCTGGTTTTATATCAATCATACACTTAAAATGTTTTTCTGGACATTTTTTATAACCGTGAATTCCGCAGGGTTTACAATATAAGTTCTCAATTTGAACAATTCGATCGAATTCACGAAAAGGATAAAATCCAAATTCAGGAATTGTTGAGCCAAAAATTGTTAACACAGGAGTTTTCGTAAATACACCCATATGAGTTGGTGCACTGTCATTGCAAATTAACAAATCTGATAAGTTAATTAAACTAATACTCTCTTTTAATTTTAATTTACCGATTAAATTAAGCAAATGATTTTCTGCATTTACATATTTTTCAATTTTAAATCCAATTTCAAAATCTTCTTTTGAACCAATGAGGACTATTTTAATGCCGTCATCAATTAACTTCTTAATTAAAACTGAAAAATAATATTCGGGATATCGTTTTGTTTCCCAATTAGTGCCTGGCGCTATAACGACAATTTTTTCGTGGTTGTTTTTCCAAAGCATAAAAAGATCATTAAGAATATAATAATCCAGATTTAAGTCTATATTCTCTTTCCAATCAATCTCTGTTTTAAAGTAACTTAATAAACTTAAATTGCGTCGAATTTCATGCCAATCATTCTGATATTTGACAAGATGCGTGTATAAAAAATTAAGAGAAGATTTATCAAAAGAGATTCTGACTTTCGAATTACTGAAATAGGAAATAATTGCACTTCTTGCAGAGCGATGTGGCGAAATCACTATATCATATTTATTTCTAACCTTTTTTAGAACCTCTATGATGGAGGAAAGATATTTTGACTTATCGATAAAAATGAATTCATCTATTTCTTTGTAAATTTCTTTGATTTGATTTAATTCTTTTTTAACAAGAAATGTAACCTTATATGCAGGATTGATTTTTTTGAGATGATGAGCAATGGGCAGCGTTAAAAGGACATCTCCCAGAAAAGCAGTTTGAATTACGAGTATGTTTTCAAAATTATTTAGTATTAATGTTTCCATCTATTGTGAAACCACAGCCATTGATCAGGATAGATACGAATGTAGTCTTCTAAATAAGCAATATATTTTTCTGTAATTACCTTAATCTTTTCTTGCTCATTTTTGATGTCTGATTGTTTGATTTCTTTTAGCTCAACGATATAGGAATAATCGTTTTGTCTTATAGCTATTGCAAAGATGAGAGGTGCTCCTGTTTTAATTGACATAACAGCCGGACCTTCATATACATGAGTTGTTTTATTAAAAAATTTTAACTCAAGTGAATTTTGACTTGCTCTTTGATCTGCCAGTAAAGCTATTATTTTTTTCTCCAGCAATTCTTTGAAAATGTTCTTAACTGACAATCCCAGGGGGACTACCTTATTTCCAAATTTTGTTCTCCATTCATTAATAAAATTATCAACATATGGATTTCGTAATGGTTTAGTGACGATTGAAAATTGCGTCTTTAATCGAAGCGCAGCAGATAGTGCCAGAATTTCCCAATTTCCAAAATGAGCAGAAACGAAAATTAATCCTTTGTTTAAACTCAGAGCTTCTTGAATTATTTCTGAGTTTTTTATCTGCAACAAATTTTCAATTTCTTCTTTCTTTAAATAAGGGAGATATAAAATTTCAAGTAGAACAATAAACAAATTCTGATAAGCTTTCTTAATTAAGTTTGCAACTTCTTTTTTATTTAATTCTGGAAAGGCAATTTTTAAATTTTTTATTACAACTTTTTTTCTTATCGGAATAAAATAATAAAAAAGGAGTGCCAGAAATTTTGCCAGCCTTCTAGCACAATGTAAATTAAATCTTGAAATAAGAAAGGTAAGAAATTTTAAAAGATAATACTCAATCTTATTCTTCATTCAAAAGGTTAACGGCTTTTTTGAACACGTCTGAACCAATTTTCATCATGCATTTCACCTCTATGTGTTGAATGGATTAAAATCATCTGACCAGTTCCAGTAATATCACCAAAAACAAATATCACCCCACCTTCGATGTTATTGTAAGACCATATTTCATATGGATATGCATCCATTTCGTTTGGATATCTATCAATTTCAGATGGTTCACCATACACAATATACACTCTACCACGATCACTACGCCAGCCTTTTTCCCTTGTACCTCGAAACATTTCATCGGCTTTTTTGACTCTTTCAAAATACTCTATTTTTCTTTCATTCTCAGGAGTGTTTGGATTTGGATCTCTTGATTTCCAGAAATTGAATAAAAAATTTCTTTTTGCATCAATATCTGTCAATGAGTTCCATCTCTTGATTTCATCACTCGATGCAAGGTACCTTGATTGTTCAAAAGCAATATTTAGTTCTTCTTCTGTCATTACACTAAATTCTGAAGAAAGCAAATCAGCGTCGGTTCTCTTTGTTACTAGTTCTTCTTTTACATTTGGATTGAAAACATAAAATTTCTTTGAAGAAACAAGGCCGAAATTATTAAGAGAATCAACTAAGTAAATTGCCAGAGTATAAGTGCCGCTTGCATATTTAGTTATGTTAATCGCACCGACTTCAACAATTGAATTATATCTTCTCTGGATAATTTTTATCTTTGAATATTTCTCTTTGCCTTGAGCGTCTAAAACTTTTGAAATCATTTTCAGATCGTTTTTCAAATCACCTTTTTGTAAATCATACAGTTCAATGTAATAAAACAATATCGGGAGTTGTTCACCATAAACATTACTTGGATTAGGATATGTTTCATAAGTGTTTTTATAAAAATATGATTCAACATTGTCAGAATTCTCAATTATATTACTGCAAAGTTGGATATCGCTTAATGCAAAATTTTTTGTTGAAATTGGATTTATTATCAAGGGGAAGTTAATAGATAAAGTATTTGTAGAATCAAAATAATCGGTTACATCGAATTTTACTGAGTAATTACCTTTTCCAACTTTAAATCCAAGAACGCCGGTTAGGTATTTTTCATTTTCTGAATTTTGTGGATTGACTTCATTAACAATTCTAAAATATCTAAAACCAGCAAGATTATTGTTTTGGTCAGTAACAATTACTTTAATCTCAGCTTCATTTAAATTTTCGTTGATCTTTAAAGCTTTATTAGATATTCCATAATAAATCTCAAAATAGACGCTATCTGAGTTGTATTTAAATCTCGAATAGTCAACAAACACATTTGATTCTGATAGTCGTTGACCAAATAAATTAGAAATTAAAATTAATATGAGAATTAATATTTTCTGTTTCATAGCATACAAAATTAAAGGCTACCCGAAGCAGAAACAACCTCAGGTAGCCTTTCCTTTCAAGCTTGTTGGTAGATATTACAAACCTAATTTTACAGTAAATACATGCTGTGCACCTGTCGGGAAGTCACGCACGGCACGATAAGCATAATCAAAATCAAAGAAGACTGTTCCTTCAAAACCGTAACTTACACCAGCACCTAAGGTCAACCCATAGATATTATCCTCTGGTTTACTTCCAAGCAGGTAGTTGTATCCGCCTCTTAAAAAGAATGTATTTAAGAAACCATATTCCAAACCAAATGAAAGCACATCTTCAAAAAAGTTATTATTTGTGAATTTACCAGCAAACATTAGATAGTTTTGCTGATTGAAATCATATTTATAAGATGTGCTCAATTCGAAATAACTTGGAATCTGAAATTCTTCAGTTGAAGGTTCATATACACCAAATCCAGCACCAGGAGGGTTACCTGGAATTGAATTTTTTATCTGTAAATCTGGTCCTCTGTAAGCCATATTAGAACCAATATTCGTAACTGCAACACCCAACCTCATATTATTGGGAAATTTATACTGGACACCAAAATCTATTGCTGCACCAGTTGCAGAAACATTTGTAATTGCTTCATAAATTACTTTGAGTGTCGCACCCGCGGATACTCTATCAGTAATCTGTTTTGAATATGTCAACCCTGCTGTCATTAATGAAGGTGAGTATGTAGCGCCTGTTCCATCGGGATTCTCAAATGTTGTGATTGGAATATCTCCTAAATTGAATGTTTTGAAGCTCAAACCAAATGTACCATAATCACCAAGGTTTGCACTTAATGCAAAATATGAAACCTTAATATCAGCTAGAAAATTCATATAACTAAACATTGCTTCAGAACGACCTGCAAGATCTAATCCTGCTGGATTGTAGTAGATAGCTTCTACACCACGAACATCACCAATGAATGCACCACCAGTTGCAATGCTTTTTGCACCCACAGGTATCAAAAGCTGTTCGGCACCATTAGTACCTTTGCGGGAAACATCTCCCGCAAAGGCTAAATTTACTAATATCAATACTAAAACTGCTAAAAAATATTTCTTTTTCATGTCATTATCCCTCATCTTGTTAGAATCGTTTAATTTGCTTTTGAGGTTGAATGATAGAGAACTTCAATACTTTTTCACCTAAACCGGGTGAAGACACAACTGCCAGATAAACCCCTGACGCCGCTCGTAATCCATCTTTATTCTTAAGATCCCAGTTCATAAATGGTCTTGGATCATTCTTTGTCAGAACTTTTAGCAATTGTCCTGATAAAGTATAAATCTTAATTGTAACTTCTGTTGGTAAGTTAGAAAAAGTTACAAATGGTTCATCATTCTTTGGATTATTAGGATCTGAGTAATATCCAACTGTTGGATTATAAGCATAAAGTGGATTAGGATAAACAGTTACACGATCCATTAACGATTTCTTATAATCTTGAGTTACACCAGCCCCAGCTTTGGTAGTTCTGAACACAAATTTATCATTTGTCGTTAAAGGATATGAAACTGGGATAGTATAAACATCATTTGAACTCCAAGTTGCACTTGTTTCATTTTTCTCAAAACCAACAACATAAATTGCACCAAGCCATTTTGCCTTAGCTCTATCAATTTGTTCCGGTGTAAAATTAGCGGAAGCCGGTGGATTCCAGCCGTTTAAGTTTGCATAAGTTTTAGTTCCTGTGGTTGGTAAATAACCAACATATTCCATCTGTTGACCATTTTCATCATAAGGTTGATCAAAAATTAAAATATATTCCCTGGTTTTATCAATAGCTGTGTCAGGATCCCATACACCATCGGGGTTACCACCTGTAGTTCTTGATTCAACAAAAGCACATGCTAATCTTTGCTCAATTCCTTTTCGTGCATCTTTTTTCCAGACCTGGAAAGGAACATCTACGAAATATTCACCTGGTTTACCAATTCCTGATGTAGTACCCGCTGCACTAGTATAAGCTGTTCCTAATGTATTACTTACAAATCTATAAGCTTTGCCAGGTTGGAATCTAATTTCAATCTGAGCAAGTTTATCAGCCGTTACTAAATCATGTTTTTGAGCACCGAGAGTCGAAAATGGACTTATCGAAAGGGCAGGAATATCTTTACCCATATAGAATACACCAGTAAATGTAGCTCTTTCGTTTCTTACCCAGGTCATAGATGCTGATTTTTGGGCAGGCTTAATTTTTGCTGGCACCCAGGTTACTCTCGGAATAAATCCATCAACAACAGGTATGGTATATTTATCATCCTCACTAACAAGATTATCATATTTATTTGAACTCTTAACTAATGTATCATTGGTTGTCTTATCAACAAGTCTCCAATTCATAAAGTAATTGGTAGAATCTGTATTTCTAAAGAAAGATATTTCATATTCATGGCCAGTTAATTTCGTTTTATCAATTTCTTCGAAATACGCAGAGGCTTCTGATACGCCCTGTAAATTTATATCAGATTTAAGTACATAAGGATCGTTTAAATCTTGCCCTGGAATGATTCCACCTTGGAGTATTTTCTTAACATTAGCTGAAGCACCAACAAATGCAGCACCACTAATATAGTAATTACCAACAGGTTTAGTTGGATCAACTGGTATTAGAGCATCGTGGTTCAAGGCATACGATATTACCGCAAAGTAATAAGGTTTACCTTTAACGATAGGTCCACCTGTCCATGGATCCGTTGTTATAGAGTATTTGATGAACCCCGTTTGTGGATTTCCATAAACAGTGGAGTCAAGTTGTATTCCTTTATAATAAACTGTTTTTCGTTCCCCTGTTTTGCTATCTTCTTGCAAAACATTCTCAATATTATTTTTCAGATCCCAGCGAGCAATTACTTTTGCATTCTCAACACCAGCAACATAATCTGCCGTACTATTTGTTCTGAATGCCCACAATTCAAAACCTTCAAATCTCTGATCATAAGCGATAGTTTTCTGTTTGAAATTGACCTGCTCATAAGTAGGCCACATCAAGTCAATTGAGTTTTCAGTTGTTCGAATTGTAACTTTTGGAGCTGGTGGTGCAGAAGCCGCACGGAAATTTTGATCATAAATAAACTGAGCAAAATCTGAAATTCTTTTTGCTTCTTCAATACTTGATGTAGCAGATGTCCCTCTACCTACAATCAATGCAGCTACTATTATAGCCGTATCTTGCATTGGTCTTAGTCTAAACTTTCCTGTATTAACCATCATTCTTTCATCAGCTTGAGTAGTTTGTATCCAGCCAATATTTCTATGTGGATCACCAGAATAGAAAAATCTTGGATCTACTGAACTACAATTTACACCACCTACCACAGAACCAAATTGCCAGGTGCAGGGATTAAGTGGTTTCCCCTGTCGATTGAACCCTAAGGTATAATATCGTAATTCTATCCTATTTGCAGGATCTGCTTGTTCAACAGGTTGAGATTGAAAATATTGTAAAAATGAACTTATACCTAATTGTTTATACCCTACAAGTGTATCGACACCTAAAATTGGACCACGAACATTATAAGCAGTATCCGCTGTGTTACCGGTATAGACAAAAGGTCCCTGGAAGAAATCGACAAGATATGTTGGTGGATTTGGACCATACTCATTGTCTGAACCTTGGTTATATACATAACCGGCATTTCTTCCTTCGGATGGAGTTTTGGCATAACCAGAAGCTGAAGCTGGAACATCGCAACCAACTAAATCATCAGTATAATCTCCCAAATCTGGGTCGGCCCAAACAGAGAAATAAACACTATCAAAAGTTTTACCATCTGGATTTTTATTAATGACTTTGTATCGAACAAACAACATATTACCAAGTAATCCTGAGGATGCAAAGCCAAAGACAGTTTGATGAATTTCAATTCCAAGTGGATTAACGTCAGTATACCTTCTATCTCCTGCTGGAACACCATCGTTAATCACACACCAAACAGTTTCATCTCCAAGTAAATCCGGTCTATCTTCATCAGGATCCCATTGTCCATTACCATTTTTATCAACTGGGTTATATTTACCATCATTATCACCATCGTAAAAATCTGCACCAAGTGAAACTGCATCTTTCCATTCTTGCCAGCTAGCGCTGAATGGTTCTTCATCTGAACGCACAATATAAAGTTTATTTTTTGGATCAGCAGGGTCAGAACCAACCGGTCCTGGTCTGTAATCCTGAATGCGTGATGCAGTTGCTACACCGTTTGCCCACAAAAATTCTGTTGGTTGTCCTATATCAATATAACCCGACATTGCAAAACCACCAGAAAATAAGAATGTATGACCATCAAATTTACCACCTGAAGTTTTTGGCGGAATTGTAACATCGGCAAATACACCGGCATTATTTAACGGCATCTCTAAATTATTAATGGTCATATAATAAGCACCGACAACTTTATTTAACCTTTGACCTGAGCTCTTATCACCCGATTTATCAATTGATGTGAAACCAAAAACTAAAGCCAGTATAACAATTGAAATAGCCGTAAATTTGAAAACTTTTAATCTTTTATTTTTCATAGCTCTTACCTTCCTCATTTATTAGAATTTAATTCCTGAGAAGTTAACTTTGAGACCAAGCTTAATCATTCTTGGAATACCAAAGTTATCAGGATTTCTTTCAAGAGTTGTATAATCTGCTCTAAACAAATCTGGATATGGTTTACTATCAGCGACAGCTTTGCCTTTTGCAGTATTCAAATATCCTGTAGTCCATGGACTACCAGTTGATCTATAAACATTGACTACATTATCCGCATCAAACACATTATCAATCCAGATATATGGTGTAACTAACATATTGCCAAATGCTTTGAAAGTTTTTTCCAACTTCATGTCAATTCTAAATCTTCCTGGACCATAACGGCTATTGACATAACCTTTAGTATCGCCATAATTTGTTTCACCACCGCCTTGTGGAGAAATATCTTGTTCTTCAAGTGGTGTATATGGTCTACCGCTTGCAAATTCTGCTAATATATTTAAACCAGTTCTTTCAAAGATTCCCAGTTTCCCTTCTGGGATAAAGACATCAACAATAACAGTTCCTGTATGTCTCTGGTCAAAGTCTAAAGGTGCAATAACTTTTGGTACTGAATTATCTGGATTTCTAAATGTAGCAACATAAGATGAACTTGTTGAAGAACCAGTACCTTCAGCAATTTGATAAGTATAGTTAACTGATAATGCAATGAAATGATAACGGGCAAGATCTAATGTTAATGTCAATCCTTTAATTGTTCCAAAGTCTGCATTAGATGGGCCAAAATATGTATTTTGTTCACCAGTAGGTCTGTAAAATACAGTCGTAGTCCAGTTAATTAATCCTTTTGTATTCTTATAGAATGCGGTTATTCCTAATGCTGCAGCATTGTCACCAAAGATTTGTCTGAAGCCTAATTCATATTGAGTTGTAACCTCGCTTGAAATACGTCCAGTTCTTGCCAATCTGTTACCATCAGTAATTAAAACCTGGAAATGTCTTGGCCAGGTGAAAATATCCGCAAGACTTGGAGCTTGAATGAATTTACCATACTGAGCGTGAAATACCGTGGTTGTAGTAACTGGGAAACCGATTCCTAAGCGAGGACTAATATACAATTCTGGTTTTCTAGATTCAAAGTCTTCAGGGTCCAGAATTTGTGGATTTCCAAATCTGAATGGATTTTGTGGATCTCTAATTACATCACTCTTAGAATTTAGATAATCAAATCGCAATCCAAAATTAATAACAAGGTCTGGTAATTCGAACCTATCCTGAATGTATCCATATGCAATAATTGGTTTTTTAGGTGGAATCACACTATCACCTTCAGTAAACGAATCACCATAAATATTATAACCCCAATAGAAAGGTATTCTTTCTTTATATCGAGTAAATTTATCCTTAATTGCTCCAGGTGGACGAATACCTCTTGCAATAGCCATCGGACCTATTGAATACCTATGTAGTTCATGTAATTGAGCACCAACACCAAACTCCAACAAATGTTTTCCGATCTGAGAAGTAAAATCAAAATCTATTTGATATGAATAATTCGCATTTTTACTATAGGCATAATCAAAGGAACCTTCATCGGAGAATATTCCTATAGAGTCACTATCAAAAAAAGCACCCTGATAGAAACCATTTAGTTTAATGTATGGATTATAAAGTGTATCGCCCCATTTCTCTAAATCATCACCAAAAATTGGATGAGTTTGTTTGTCTTTGAAAATTTTGTAACCAAAGTTTAAGTTCCAGAACGCATTGGCACCAAGATTCTGACTGATTCTTGCTGAATAGGAATAGTTCTGTTGCTCATAAACCGGATTCATATATGAATTATTCTTCACATAATTATAATCAAAAATTCTTCTATTAATTGTATTAACTATTGCACCAAGTCTTAAAGTCACAATACCAAGATCATGATAAGTTTTCCCGGAAAATCTCCAGGTTCCACGAGCATTATGTGGTTTGTAATCGTATGTAATTCCGTTGCTATAAGCTACATTTTCCCATCTTATATCAGCACCGGCTGGGATTTCCATTCCTGGAGTCCAGACCTTTTTATCTCCAGTAGCTGGATCGATGATTACTATGTCTCCTGCGGTTCTAATAGGAGTTTTGAATTCAATAGGGATTGCAGGTGGGTCTTGATCTAAGAACCAACCTCTTTCAGCCGACAAGAAGAAAGTATGTTTAGATTGATTCGGAATAAATGGTCCACCAATGTTTAAAGTATAAAGATTGTATCCGAATTTATCTGTAAATGTACTTGTTAATACATCACCATAAACAGAATATTGAGAACCACCACTCCTTGTCGTGACATTAATTATACCGCTTTGAGCTTGTCCATATTTTGCTTCAAATCCACCAATCTGGAAAGAAATTTGTTCAATTGCAGAATTAGAAACTTGAGTAAAAGCACTATTCCAGTATGGATCATTTTGAACAACACCATCTATTATGTAAAGAACTTCATTACCACGACCACCCTTTACATTAATCGCGGCGTTTCCATCAACACCACCGGAACCTTCGGCCATAACAACACCCGCGTTTAATGCAGCAATTTTTTGAACACCCCTTACAGGAACTCTGGAAATTTCTTCTTTATCTATTACTTTAACGGTGTTTGTAGCTTTCTGTTCAAAGAATGTTCGTTGAGAAGTAACTGTAATCTCTTTCAGCTCTGCAGTTGCTTCTTCAAGTGCAACATTCAATTCCTTTGTAATACCGGCAACAATTCTTACATCTTTAATAATTTGAGTTGCATAACCGACGAAACTCACTCTAACATCATAAGTACCAGGAACAACATTTATAATAAAATATTCACCTCTTGCATTTGTTGCTGCACCTAATTCAGTACCTACAATTAAAACATTTGCTCCGGGAAGCGGGTCACCAGTTCTTGCATCGGTTACTTTACCGGCTAATTTTCCCGTTGATGTTTGTGCATATATAAAACCTACCATCAGGGAAAATACCCAAAAGACGAATAAAAACTTTTTCATTATTTCTCCCTCTCTGTTGTTTAACTTGCAACATTAAAAAAAAATAAAAGAGGGGGATCTTTGCAAAATCCCCCTGAAAAAGTTTAAAGAATACTTTTTATTTAACAAGCATCATCTTCTTTGTTGCGGTATAGTTGCCTGCTGTCAATGTATAAAGATACATTCCAGATGGCAAATCTTTGCCAGCAAATTTTACACTATGAGTACCAGCATTCTTAATTTCATTAATCAAAGTAGTAACCTCTCTTCCTAACATATCATAAACTTTCAAGGTTACCATTGATTTCTCTGGAATTGAGAATCTAATTGTAGTTGTCGGGTTGAATGGATTTGGATAATTCTGTTGTAATTCAAATCTATTCGGTGAAGTAATTGGATTGTCCACGCTAGTTGGTTGTAATGTAAATGTAACTCCTGATAAATACCAGAGTTGCGCTTCTGTTAAATCATTTGAATCACCAGATCCAAAAATGGTGTACATACAATCAACACGGAAAGTAGTGTCATCCACCATATAACCATAAGCAGACGTTTGAGAATATTTCTCATGCACAGATGTAGTATTAGTAATGTTTTGAACATTCTTTGCAGCACCCCAGACTGGAGTCATAAATACATCATATAAAGTATCGGTTGGAGTTGGAACATCACAGAATTTGAGAACGCCGATTGTACCATCCCAGTTGGTTGCAAATTCAACTTCATTCAAAGTTGATAGACCACCTGGTAATGACATACTTGTTCTGTTAACCTTTGCAACAAATTCAGCATCCCAGTTGCTGCCTTGACCCCAGACATGATAAATACCTGTATTAGCACCGGAGACTGTGTCAACAAAAGTACCTGCAAAGTGAAGATTACCAGCACCATCAACAATAGCGTCGACTTCATAGTTTAGTACATGAACTTTTCCAGAAAGAGCAGGTAATGTGAATGGATCAACCCAGGTCCAGTTTGCATCCCAGGTTGCACCATCATCGGTAGTCTTTTTATAAGCAAAAGTATATTTTCCAGAACCTGGTTGCTGAGCTTCAAATACAATGTAACCTACACCATTTTTATTAATAAATCCTTTCATTCCATTATAATTATCAACATCACCGTTTTTGGCAAGTGGGTATTTTGCCCAAGTTGCACCTTTATCTGTTGAAACAAATAAGGTATAAAATACTGTATCTGAACCTACCACATAAGGATCAATATTTTCAACAGATGCAAAAACATGACCTTGAGTATTGACAAACATTTCATCGCCGGGGTAATAAGTGCTATCAATATATTGTGTAAATGTACCTGCACCAAATGATTGATCATTTGCAAACTGATACCAATACCAGCTTGAACTCAATTCTGCCCAACCAGCGACAGGAGTTTGATCACCAGGTGTTGTAGATTTTGTAGGGTTAGATAAAACAATATTTGGGTGTCTTCCAAGAACCCATGGTGCAAGGTTCATTGGACCAATTTGTGGTGTCCAGTTTTGACCTCCATCATCGGAACCTTGATAAACGATTCTACCACTTCCAGCACCGGTTCTATCAATACGATGTACAACTGAAATTAAGCCAGAAAATGGATCAGTAAATATCTGATTTGTGTATGAACCCTGAGTTGAATAGGCGTTCCACATTTTACCGATTAAAACTGCTGTAACGCTATGTGGAAGAACAGGATTTGAACCTGGTAGGTTTTTATCTAAAGCCAGATTTTCAAATACTGGCTTCGGTGCTTTTTCGAATACTTGCGTTGCAGATTGTGCAAACACTAAAGAAGTTGTAACGAAAAGCATTACAAATAAGGTAAATGTTTTTTTAAGCATTGCGCTCTCCTTTATTTGTTTGTGGTTGATTTTGTTAATTATTTGAGTTCTCTCTATTCTTTATACTTTATTTACATAATAATCAAGAAAAATATTTTTGTCAAGTGCTCAAATTAAATTTCAATCACCAAAATTTTTCCAACACCATCTATCAACTTCAATTCATCTAAAATTTGGGGTACTAATTTAGAATCGAGATTCATTAATGTCAATGCCTTACCACCAATTTCTTTTCTTCCAAGTGATAACCCGGCAATGTTAATTTGATTTTTTGCTAAAATGCTTCCAACCGAAGCAAGCATTCCCGGTTTATCTATGTTTTCATATAATAACATATATTTAGTTGGATGAATATCCATTGAATAATCATTTACTCTGACAATACGAATTTCATTGGTCCCAAAAATTGTTCCGCTTAAAGTAACTATTTCTTTACCTGAATTACTCGAAGCAGTAAAAAGATTTTTGTAAGTCTCATGTTCAAGTTCATTGGTCTCTGTTATTTTAATTCCTGTTTCTTCAGCAAGCAATTGAGCATTTACAAAATTTATTGTTCCAGTTATTTTTTTAGAAAGATACCCAATTAAGAAAGCAGCAGTTAGTGTTTCTCGATATTTCTGTAAGAGTGAACCGTGAAACTTTAGTTCAAAATTGTTTAAGTTCTCATAAGAAATTTGAGCGAAAAATTTTCCCAGAGTTTTTGCCAGCTCGATGAATGGTTTAACTTCATCTGTGATATTTTTCTCAAGTGCATATGCATTAACAGCACCAATCAAATTTCCGTTTTTATAAAAATCAATTATCTGATTAGCAATTTGAATTGATACTTTTTCTTGAGCTTCTTTTGTAGATGCACCGATGTGTGGAGTAACTACAACTTTTGGATGTTCAATCAGTTCATTTGGAAATTGAGGAGGCTCTTTTTCAAAAACATCCAAAGCAGCAGCCGAAACTTTACCTGATTTTAATCCTTCAAGCAAAGCTTCTTCGTTTACGATTCCACCGCGAGCACAATTGATAATTTTTACTCCATCTTTACATTTAGAAATTGCTTTTTTGTCAATTAAATTTTTAGTCTCATTAGATAAAGGAACATGAACAGTGATAATATCAGACTGTTCAAAGATTTCATCAATACTTACGAGTTTCACACCTATTTTTTGAGCAACATCCTGTGTTAGAACAGGATCATATCCAAGTACTTCCATACCAAATGCCTTACAACGAATTGCTACTTCTTTCCCTATTTTTCCAAGACCAATAATTCCAATCTTTTTGCCAAAAAGTTCAGTTCCTAAATATTTTTTCCTGTCCCACAAACCCTGTTTCAATTCATAGTTTGCTAAGGGAATATTTCTACACATACTCAAAAGCAAAGCCATTGTGTGTTCAGCTGTTGAGAGAGTGTTTCCTCCAGGCGTATTCATTACAATAATTCCGCGATGAGTTGCCGCATTAACATCGATATTATCAACACCAGCACCAGCTCTTGCAATTAATTCGAGATTAGAAGATGAGTTGATAATTTTTTTTGTGACTTTGGTTCCGCTTCTTACAATTAAAACATTGTAGTCATTGATAATAGAGACAATCTCATCTTCTTTTAAACCTGGCTTATGGCTTACTTCAAATCCAGCATCTTGAAGAATTTGTATACAGTTATTTTCAATTGGATCAGTGATTAAAATTTTCTTTGACATTAGTTACTCTTTAAAACTTCTTCTATTTTGCTGACCAGATTTGGTTTTGGAACTGCACCAATTACAGATGAAACTACCTTACCATTTTTGAAAATCAACAGAGTAGGAATACTTCTAATTCCATATTCCATTGCTGTTTTTTGATTAACATCAACATCAAGTTTTGCAAATTTCATTTTTCCATCATATTCTTTTGCTAATTCTTCTACAACAGGTGCGATTAAACGGCAGGGTCCACACCAAATTGCCCAGAAATCAACTAGGACTGGAATTGGTGATTCAAGAACTTCTTGTTTGAAAGTTTCATCAGTTACAACAATAGGTTTCATATTATCTCCTTTTTTGTTAGAATTTTCCATTTCGTTTAATTATATCTCTTGCAATAATTCCTTTCTGGATTTCATTAGTTCCTTCAAATATTCTATTTATTCTTGCATCGCGATACATTCTTTCGATTGGTAATTCTCTTGAGTACCCCATTCCACCATGAATTTGAACTGCGTAATCAACAATTTTATCAAGAGCCTCACTACAAAAGAGCTTCACAATTGCAGCTTCTCGAGTTACACTCTCACCTTTATCATATTTAGCGGCAGTCCGATAAACCATTGATTCCATAGCGTAAATCAAAGCGGTCATTTCAGCTAACATAAATTGAATTGCTTGAAAATTACTGATCGGTTGATCAAACTGAATTCTCTCTTTTGCATATTTAGTTGAAAGTTCAAGCAATTCTTTTGCTGAACCAATACAAGCAGCACCTAATCCAAGTCTTCCTGCGTCAAGAGTTTTCATAGCGAGTAAAAATCCACGACCTTCCTGACCTATCAGATTTTCTTTTGGTACTTTTACATTTTCAAATGAAATCGGATTTGTTGTACTTCCACGAATTCCCATTTTCTTTTCAGAGGGACCAATCTTAACACCATCCCATTTTGTTTCAACCACAAAAGCACTAATTCCTTTGTCAGTTCTTGCAAAGACAGATAGTACATCAGCAATTCCACCATTTGTAATCCAGAGTTTTTCGCCATTCAAAATATAATAATTGCCATCGATATGAGCTCGAGTTTTGATATTAAAAGAATCGGAGCCAGCTTGTGCTTCGGTCAAACAAAACGCAGCGATCATTTTACCCTGAGCCAGCGGAACTACATATTTCTGTTTTAATTCTTCATTTCCGCCAAGGTAAATTGCATTGGTTCCAATAGATTGATGTGCTCCAATAAATGTCGCAGTCGATGAACATCCTCTTGAAATTTCTTCTTGAATGATGCAATAACCAATCTCACCGAAACCGCCACCGCCATATTCAACTGGAAATGACGCACCAAGTAAGCCGAGATCAGCAATTTTATTAATAAGTTCTTCAGGAATTCTCTCTTCTTCATCAATTTTTTTTGCAAGAGGTTTAATCTCATTATTTGTAAAATCACGAACCATTTCGCGAAGCATTTGTTGTTCTTCAGTAAAAGAAAATTCGATCATTTAATTCCTCCCTTCAATTCCACTTTTAAAGTCATTTTTTAGTTGGGAAATCAGTTACGAAACCAACAATATCTTCACCACCATCAACACCAATTACATTACCTGAAATCCAATCACAATTTTCGCTGCAAAGTGCAACTATTGCTTTTGCAACATCTTCTGGAGTGGTAAGTCTTCCACGAGGATTTTTTAATTTTGCTGCATCTATCATTTTATCTGAACCTGGAATTTTTCTCAAAGCTGGAGTATCGGTTACGCCTGCCATAATAGCGTTAGCTGTAATTCCTCTGGGTCCAA
This sequence comes from Ignavibacteria bacterium, assembly GCA_049699815.1. Lineage (GTDB taxonomy): Bacteria > Bacteroidota > Ignavibacteria > Ch128b > Ch128b > Ch128b. The sequence continues at coordinate 16,117 of JBNAWO010000053.1, forward strand.
G
>JBNAWO010000054.1:0-16109 GCA_049699815.1 Ignavibacteria bacterium
TTGGTGGAATAAAATTCTGATAAGTATAAACTCTAAGCGTATTACTTGGTGACCAGGTTACTCCATTATCAGTTGAAATTAAAACTGCTAATGTATCATCAACACCAAGTGTATCCTGTGTGGTTTGATTATACTTAGTCAAGGCAAGATCATATTCAAGTTGATATGATGTAGAACCTGAGCCTAAATTTATTGTAGGAGAAACAAACCAACGTTGAATTGTAGTACCATATATATTTAATCTTGCTGAACGATTAACCGGAGTGGTTACATTCCCATAATCATCAGGGACCCATCCAGCAGTCGTAGATGTTAATACTGGCGAGTTATTTAAGAAACCAGAGTATCTCATCCAGTTTGCAGGAGGCCAGAATGCTGCAAATGTTTCAAGAGATGGAGGTGTTAAGATCCCGCTAAGTCCTGATGGATTAACGGTGTAAGCACCAAGCCCATTATTTGTTGCCAAGACATAAATAGTGAAGGTTCCATCGCCATTATTTTTAAATGCAACATCACCACTTCCATTGGTATTTGAATTATCTCCAAGAAAACTGGTATAACCAACATTAAGAGCCTGAGCATAGCCCCCTGTCACATCCATTATGAAAGCTCTTTCAAAAAATGCAGCGGTTGATGTTATTGTTGTTGCAGGACCATATAAGAATTGAACAACATACTCTTTAGATCCACTGGAAAAATAAACTAAAGAATTACTGTTTGATGGAACTAGGTTCAGATCAACTGCACCAACTAAGGCACCGGTCGTGCTTAATTGTCTTAAATTCTGTCCATTACCATTTGTCCAAAAACCAGAAGCTGAAGGATAAACTTTTGGTAATGTTCCAAGACTTGTAAATCCAGAAACTGTGATCAATGATGGTGTGAAACTGTTTCCACCATCTGTAGTAGTAAATTTAACGATATTGGTTCCACCTGACTGAGCTGCATAAATTGTTAACGAGTTATCAGATGCAGAGCCTACTACCGTAAATAAATCCCCCAATCTATACGCACCTCCGGTGTAATTAATTACCTGTACCGGAGTTGAACTTTCATTATCCCACCTATAAACCTTAAATGCTGAAGTAGATGCACTGGTGGTTAAATTGCAACCAAAAATAATTCCATCTGCAGAAACCTCAATATCATTTAAAGCGAATGTTCCGCCTGAAATTCCGGTTACATCCAGTGTCCCCACAGAATCACCATTAGCTGCGTTCAATATAACAACTGTCACTGGGCTATTCTTAACTACATATAAACGATCATTTCCTCCCACATATCCATATGCTAAACCTCGCTCGCTGTTACCTGTTGGATTTATAAATCCGGGAAGGTTACCGCTGGATTTAGACTTTTGCCATAAAGTTGTTACCTGTGCATTTAGTAAATTAAGATCTATTGAGAGGAAAGTAAATATTATAGCTAAGGTGAGGTTTAAACTGAAAAATTTTTTCATAAGAAGCTCTCCTTTGTTTTTGTTGATGACTCCGACCTTTTAAATTTATCAAATAATTCTTAGTCGAGTCTTAACGATGCCCTTTCAAAACTCTAATTCTCTTTCACCGAATCAAATTTTCTTTGTCGTTATTTAAGATTTTTTTAGCAAAGAATCAAGTAAAAGATTTTTAGAACAATTTAGGATTTTTTATTCTCAGTTTGTGTAGATGCCTGCTCTCTTTGTTTCTCCAAATATTCATTGATTCTTTTTCTTACCTCCATTTCTACTTCTTCGTGGGAAGTGCCCTTAACCAGTATGTTCAGTTGGGGACAGAATGCAGCATACTTGTTTTCTCCATCCTTACGGACTAAGATATCATAACTGGTATTTTTCATATATTATCCTTTCAAATTTTATTTTTGGATGACTCCTTTTTTAATTTATAAATTTTATTTTAAAGTTTCACAATAAATTCTGGTAAACTTATGAGAAAAGAAAATCTTAAAACTACCATTTATCTGTTCTTTGTACTTTCTGGAATGACTGGTTTAATTTTTCAAATCTCCTGGTTCAAGTATCTTTCTCTTTTTCTTGGAAATACTACTTACGCTCAAGTGATTGTGCTTTCAACTTTTCTTGGTGGACTTGCAATTGGTAATTATCTATTTGGAAGGATTTCTGATCAATTAAAGAATCATCTGAAGTTATATGGTTTAATTGAATTATTAATTGGTTTGTATTGTCTACTTTTCCCGCTACTATCAAATCTATATGAAAAATTATTTTTAAATTTTGTAGATGAAAGTCTTCTGGATAATTCTCCAACGATTTATCTAACTATCAAAATTTTTATTGCTATTATATCACTTATTCTTCCAACAACATTAATGGGCGGAACTCTTCCAATCCTGACAAATTATTTTACTGAAAAAATTGAAAACATTAGAAAAGAAAATGCAAATCTCTATTTCTTAAATTCATTTGGTGCGGTTGTTGGAATTTTCTTTGCTGGATTTGTACTAATTAAAACCTTTGGTCTTGATGTAACGATTAAAATAGGCGGAGTAATAAATATTTTTGTTGGTTTAGTTAGTTTATTTATTAGTTCAATTAAAAATATTGTTCTCAAATCAAGTCCCGAACATTCACTAACTGATAATGAAACTGAATCATTTAGAGTAACATCACAAATTGATGTTATAAACTCCAAATCGAAAACTTTAATTTTAATCGTTGTATTGATTGCTGCTTTGAGTGGATTTGCATCATTGTTATATGAAGTTCTGTGGACCAGAATTTTAATTACAGTTTTTGGCTCATCAACTTATTCGTTTTCAATTATGTTGCTTGCTTTCATCAGTGGAATTACAATTGGAAGTTTCGTTGTATCATCAAATTTCATTTCCAGATATAATCGATTTAATCTTGTAATCTTTTCTCAAATAATGATTGCACTTACAATTTTAATTGCTCTATACATCTTACCTTATCTACCATATTATTTCTGGAAAATTAGTACATTCTTAAGCCGGACTAACTCAACTTTCCCGATTTTCTTAAGTATTCAGTTTTTGATTTGCTTTGTCTTGATTTTTATTCCTACAATTTTTATGGGAATGACCTTACCATTAATTGTCGAAATTGTTAGTAACCATCTAAAACTTGTCGGATTTTCAGTCGGAAAAGTTTTTTCAATGAATACTTTTGGCAATGTTCTTGGTTCGTTTTCTGCTGGATTAATATTCATTCCACTAATAGGAATAAAAAATTCTTTTCTTTTAGGTATCGGTATAAATGTCCTTGCCGCAAATTTACTGCTTCTGACAATACGAAAATCCTTAAATCTGAAAAAAATTATTCCAGCTTCGATCTTATTATTTGTTGTGGTAATTGGAATGCTAATTTTACCTGATTGGAATCAAAATTTAATGCTTACAAGTGTCTTCAGAAGACTTGATGTTCAACCACCACCAACTTATAACGATTTCAAAAAGCTCTTCGATACAAGAGAAGTAATTTATTATAAAGATGGTATTAGCGGTAATACTGCAGTAATCCAGACTAAAGACAAAATACCTGAAAAAATTTTATTGATAAATGGTAAACCCGATGCAAGCAGTTTAACTGATATGCCTACTCAACTTTTACTCGGGCATATTCCTATGCTCTTGCATAAGAATCCGAAGAATGTTTTTGTAATTGGTTTCGGAAGTGGTTCTACTGTTAATGCAATCTTAAAACATAATCCAGATACGGTTATTTGTTCAGAAATTTCAAAAGAAGTAATTGAAGCATCAAAAAATTTCTCTGATGTAAATGAAAATTGCCTTCTTGATAAAAGAGTGAAAATTATTAATGAAGACGCACAATCATATCTAAGACTTGTTAACAAAAAATTTGATGTTATTATTTCTGAGCCATCAAATCCCTGGATTGCAGGAATTGGAAATTTATTCTCAAAAGAATATTTCGAAAGATGTAAATTAAAACTCAACAAAGATGGCTTAATGTGTCAATGGTTCCATATTTACGAAATGGATGATGATGTTCTAACTCTTGTCATCTCAACTTTCAATTCTGTTTTTCCTTATGTTCAAATCTGGGGTGGAACTTACGGTGACCTTATTCTAATTGGATCTGAAAATAAAATCGAACCCAACTTCACTGATCTTAAAAATAAAATTAGCGACAAAGAAATAAATAACAGTCTCTCAATAATTGGAATTAATAATGTTTTCACCTTTCTCACTACTCAAATTCTTTCGCCCGAGGGCTCTTTCATTTTAACAGATGATAAGCATTTAAACTCTGAACGAAAACCAACTCTTGAATTCCTTGCTCCTATTGCATTTTACAAAGGCTCTACATCTATGTTAGTTTATCAAAATGATGAAAAATTTGATACACTTAATAAGGAATTACTTGTAAAAAAATTCATTAAAGAAAATAAAATTTCTGAAGAAGATACCTATAATGCAATCAAGTTTCATATTTCAAAGTCTAGAAACTTAAGATTTGCTTATGGTTTAACCAATTTTCTTTTACTGAGAGGAAATTCAAATCCAGAAATTGCTGAACAGAAATTCCAGCTTCAGGAGAAAATGGGCATTGTCAAGTTAGATACCAAGGAATTATCCCATTTCTTAAACAGATACAATTCATCAAATAAACTTTCAAATATGCTTGCCAATCAAGTACTGGCAGAAAGAATAAATTCAAGCAATTTTATGATGATAAATAATCTTTTTGATATCGAAAAAATTTTCTTGAAAAATCACAATAGCGATAAACTCGGTGATGTGAAATTCTTTAGCTCACTTGCAAATATCTTTTTAAAGAACAGCAATCCAAAGAAAGCTATCGAGTATTGTTATAAAGTCGAAAACATCTTAAAAGACAATCCTCATTTAATCAATCAATTAGATTTATCTGAATACTTCTACACCTTTGCTACAAGTGCACTTTACACTGATAATTATGAAAAAGTCATTGAATATTTTATTCAGCTAATCAATTACAACCAGAACTACCCTCTTAAAAAATATCTAAGTAAAAGAATTGAATGGAAAGTAAAAGAAGATAAAAGACAGGCTCAGAAATCTAAGATCGACTGAGATTATAAAGATAAGTACAAACAGAAACTGAAAAAAGAACTATACCAAAAATAATAAAGCAGGAACTTAATGTAATTGATTTATAAAGATAGGTTGTAATATTCCCAATTATGATCCACTGAAAGAAATAAACAGCTGTTACATTTCTTCCAATCCAGTTCAGATATCCGGTGAATAAATTATCAGCAAACTTTTCGAATAATGTTTTCAAAATTTTTGCCCATCCAAAAATTACAAATAATGAGTATAGAAAAAGATCAAATTTCATGGAGTAATAGGAATTTAAATCAAAAGAATTTTTCAAGCCATAATCAAGCGATAAAAAAAACAAAATCAAATAAACAATCCAGAATAAATCAGGAAATTTTTTATCTAATATTTTCTCCAGTAATCCTGAATTACTTAAATACATTCCAAAGATTGGGAATGAAATCCAGCTAATTAGTGGAAAGTAAGCCCAATCTGAAACTCGAAAGAAAAAAGATAATATATATTGCAGCGGTTGATTTCCAACTTGAATGTTTAATAATAAATAATTAAGAAAATGGACTATAATTATCAGTAAAAGTAAGTAATAGTTTTTCTTAAAAACTCTTTTTACAAAGGCAAGTAGAATATAACTTAAACCCGCAAAAAAAAGTATATCAACTCCAAAAATATAACTAAAGATGTCAACTTCTATTTGAGCATCTAAATACCTGTAAATCAGTGATAAGTTTAGCAACAAGTTCAAAATCAAACCTAATAAAATAAGATTAATTCCCCTTTTAATTTCTTTAAAAAGATTTGATTTTGATTTTGCTTGAAAATATCCCATTAACATCACAAAGACTGGTGCTGCAGGAATTCCTCCAAGAAAATAAGACCACTTTTCAAATAAATAATATGCTGAATCTTGAAGAAGCAAATTTTCAATAATATGAATTTGAATCATCAAGATGATTGCCACCCCACGTAGAAAATCAGGAAAAGCTTCTCTTTCCGATTCAAAAAACAAATTGTGTAATTTTTCTAACATTGTTTCTACAGATAACGAATAAATCTGTTATTTTCATCAACCAGAATGTTCTTTGACTCTACTGGTTTATCCGAAAGTTCAAACCCCATAATGATAATTTCCTCACCTTTCTTTATTACATGAGCAGCCGCTCCATTCATACATATCATTCCAGAACCACGTTCACCAGCAATAACATAAGTTTCAAGTCTTTCTCCACTTGTGTTGCTGACAACTAAAACTTTTTCACCCGGAAGTAAACCGGCTTTTTCAATTAATTCCTCATCTATTGTAATACTTCCAATGTAATCGATATTTGCTTCTGTTACTCTTGCTTTGTGAATTTTTGATCTTAAGAACCAGCGCATTTGTACCTTCCCTTTTTGATAAATTTATTAAAAATAGAATATTACTCTGAACAAGTTCCAATTTTATGTTTTTATTCTCTCTTAGACCTTAATGAAAATTTTCTTCTTATAAAATATAAGCATAATTAAGTACCAGAAAATCACATAAGTAATTGCAAACGCAAGTGATGCATTAATTGTATTTGAAAAAAGTGGTTCAAAATAATTTTTGAATATATAAGCTTTTAATGGAATTTGTTCTCCAGTTTCAACTGTAACTTTAACAATGTTCATTATCTTAGCAACAAGCGATGATAAGAAAAATGATGCAATTGCGTTCATTCCAAAAACTAAAAATGGCTGTGTCCACCAACGAATATTTTTTATCTCAATTAAATAATAACAAAAGGCAAGAAATGTTAGAGCCATTCCACCCATAAAAAGAACATAAGAACTTGTCCAGATATATTTATTAATCGGAAACCACATATCCCAGATTACACCAAGAACAATTAAAATATAACCAGCTACAAACATTCCCGAAGTTGTCTCAAATTTATCTTTCGATTTTTGTAACCACACCCCGGTAAAAATTCCAATCATCGTTGTAACAACAGCTGGAAATGTTGATAATAAACCTTCTGGATCCCAGTTCTGCTTCCACATATGCCCATAAAAAATCAACCTATCAATATAAGCAGCTAAATTTCCCTCTGGATTTAAATTACCAGCACCATAACCTGGAACTGGAATTAAAGTCATTGCTAGCCAGTATATAATCAAAATTACAATAGAAATTATCATCTGCCAGCGAAGTTTTATATAAAGATAAATTGTCCCTGAAATTAAATAAACAACTGCAATTCTTTGCAAAACACCGGGAATTCTTACACTGTTGAAATTAAAATACGGAAAAAGATGTAGGAACAATCCAAGCGTAAAAATTATAGCTGATCTTTTTAAGACATGAAGGAAAAGTTTATTCTTATTATCTCCTCTTTCCAATCTTTTTTGGAAAGATAAAGTCATCGCCACACCAACAATGAAAAGAAAGAAAGGAAATATAAAATCAGTCGGAGTCCATCCATTCCATTCTGCGTGTTTTAATGCGGGATAAATTGACGACCAGGTTCCAGGATTATTAACTAAAATCATTCCTGCAATTGTAATTCCTCGAAACACATCAAGTGAAGTTAATCGCGTGGATTGCGGAGGTTGGTTCATTTAAGAAGCTCCAATTTTTAATGAAAGGATTTTTGAGGAATAATATTCTATCTCATAAAATTGGTGGGCGCTAAAGGACTCGAACCTTTGACCTCCGCCTTGTAAGGGCGGCGCTCTGGACCAACTGAGCTAAGCGCCCATCAAAAACAAAATCTCAAAAGTTTCGTTGCAAATTTAATAAGATTAATTTCACTTAACAAAATAATTTGTTTCATTCCGACTTATGATTTAATTCATATTGCATTTTATGAAAATACCTAACGAGCAAATCATAATAATATTTTAATGTATGTTGCGATTTCTACTTCTTCTACTCTGCGATTCTCTGCGATTCTTTGCGCCTTTGCGTTTCATTTTCTCCTAATCGCAAAGACGCAGGGTTAAATTTTTCATATAAGTATTGTAATTAAAGAAAAAACATTTCTATCATGTCATTACAACCGATGATATGTTTTGATGCATGCTCCAACTCTCCTCCCCTTCTACTCTACAGTTCTCTTCATCTTTGAATTTAGTTTTCTTTTTTACATAAAGTTAAAGATGTAAATATTAAAGAATTTTAAGGTAGGAAACTCGAGATATTCTTCAAAAACTGAAACTAAAAAAGCCTAAAAATTTATTTAAGCAAATATAACTAATTACCAATCTATTTTAACTTTAGTGGTATCCACTTCAACCGGTGCATATTCACTTGATGTATGTATATCACAATAATCATAAGTAAATTTTGAATTCACCAAATCCGTTACTTTCTCTGGACAATATTCCGTTGCAAGCTTTGGATTTCCTTCCCTCAATGTTTTAACACAAAATGTTTTATACTCCAGTCCATCCGGCTGCTCAAAATCTAAAAATGGTAATCCAATGTTTTTATCGGCATAAACTTTTTGCATAAATCTACCCCAGATCGGAGCAGCTGCTCTTGCTCCCTGTCCATACCATCCTGTAAACTTAGTATTTTGATCATCAAATCCTACCCAAACTCCAGCACACAAATTTGGAGTATAACCAACAAACCAGGCATCAGTGAAATCCTGTGTTGTTCCTGTTTTACCTGCTGCTGGTAAATTGAAAAATCTTCTTATACCAGCCGCTGTCCCAAAATCAACTACGCCCCTCATTAGCTCTGTCATCAAATAAGCTGTCTGTGGTGAAATAGCAAAGTTCATATCCGATTTGAATTCCTCAATTAATAATCCATTTTTATCTTCTACTTTTATTATCCCAATTGGCTCATTATGAATTCCCCCATTTGCAAAAGTTGAAAACGCAGATGTCAATTCAAGCGGAGAAACTTCTGATGTACCAAGAGCAATTGAATAATAAGGATTAATCTTGCTTTTAATTCCAAGTTTTTGAGCATAAATCGGAATTTCATTTAGCGGAGCAAGTCCTTCATAAAGTAATCTAACAGAAACAACATTAACAGAAAATGCCAGAGCCTGTCTTAAACTTAGATACCCACCATACTTACCATCAGAATTCTTAGGGGAGTAAACTTGATTACCTACTCTGATCGCAATAGGTTCATTTAAAATCTGTCCAGCAATTGGAAAACCATTATCAACTGCAACAGTGTAAACGATTGGCTTGAAAGCAGAACCAGGTTGTCTCTTAATTTGAGTTACATGATTTAAACCATACATAAAATTAAAATTGGTTCCACCAACCATCGCTTTAATATGACCATTCTTTGGGTCTATTACAATAAGTCCAACTTCAATTCTCAATGCATCGTGCTTTACCGAATCAACAAAATGAGGATTGTTCCTTAATCGTATTTCAATAAATTTCCTATCTTCATCCGTCTCAGCTGATATATAATCAGGATGTGATTTAATCGCTTTTGTCAAATAATATTCAAGCTTATCTTTATTTTTTTTCCAATCCCATGACTTCTCAAACATTGGTTGAAATTCTTTCAAATGTTCTTGAACTGCTTCATTTGCATGACGCTGCATATCATAATCTAAAGTTGTAAAGATATTCAATCCATCTCGATATAAATCAACTTCATATTTCTCAGCTCTTTGAACCAGTTGTTGTCTTACATATTCCAGAAAATGAGGAGCGATTGTCGAAGTAAATTCTGGTGCCTTCTTAAATTCTACAACTTCCTTTAATGCTTTGTTATATTCACTCTCACTTATGTATCCCTGCTCTAACATTATATTAAGAATTAACTTCGATCGTCCAAAAGAATTTTCTGGTCTTCGTATAGGATCGTAATAAGTTGGATTTCTTAACAATGAAATGAGAATTGTTGATTCTCTAAGCGTTAATTGCTTTACGGTTTTACCAAAATAATTTCTTGCAGCAGCTTCAATCCCATAATTTCCCCTTCCGAAGTAACTGATGTTTAAATACATTTCAAGAATTTCATTTTTAGTAAAATTTCTCTCCAGTTGAACTGCGGTAATCATTTCTCTTATTTTTCTTAATGCTAAATCTAAAGCGTTTTGTTCTTTCTCGACAAGTTTATATAAATTTCTTGCCAGTTGCTGAGTAATTGTACTTGCACCTCCACTCTTTCTTGATAAAGTGACTACATTCCAAAATATTGCTTTTGCAATTCTATCAATATCAATTCCCCAATGCCGATAAAATTTTCTATCCTCTGTTGCAATCAAGGCATTGATTAGATGTTTCGGTATCGAATCAATTCCAACTTCAATCCTGTTTTGAATATAAAATTGCCCAATTAATCTACCATTATAATCATAAACATTTGATGCATAATATGGTCTCGGATTTTCTAATTCTTCAAATGATGGAAGTCCGCTGAAAATGTAAATCACAAATGCGATAAATAAAATTAGTGTAATCCCTAAGGAGATTAATATTCCTTTTTTATGTCGCTGATAAAATTTTCTATGAGCACTTTTTCTAAATTCACCATTTTTTAGATATCTGTAAATTTCATCTCTTGAAATTCTCTTCCCTGCCATTTTTTTCACCAGTTAATTCAAATATATTCTATTTTAAATTTTTCTCCGTCAAAAACTCCGTACGCCGGTTTAATCAACCAGCTACCAAGATTAACATAATAACCTCCATTAATCTCTTCGAATCGAAAATTATGTGAGTGCCCCATCACCACATAATCATATCCTTCCTGAATTTTCTTCTTCGCATATTGAAACAAATAATCATTTTCACCATAATCTTTTCCACTTGTGTAATGCCTCGATTTTTTAGAAAAATATTTCGCTAATTCAATACCAATATTCGGATGTAATTTTGAATATAGAGATTGGAGTTGTTTATTTCTTACGATTGATTTTAAGATTTTGTATCCTGTATCATTACCAACCAGACCATCACCATGAGCAAGTAAGAATTTTTTGTCTCCAATTATTTGAGTGACTGGATTTTCACTTAACTCAATCTTTAACTGTTTTTCAAACAAATCTCGATGCGCAAAATCATGATTGCCGATTATATAAGTGATCTTAACTCCCTTTTCAGATATCTTTTCAAGGCAGCTTAGAATTCGATATGAATATTTCTGCACGACCGATTTGTATTCAAACCAATAATCAAATAAATCACCCAGGATATATAAAGAACCTTTTACTCCACAAATCAAATTGCAAAGGCTTTCAAATTTTTCAATCAATGGTTTCTCTCTCTCATACTCATAAAAACCAAAATGTGTATCTGATATGAAAAAAAATTTACTCAATTCTGCCTCTAATTTTTATAGATTACTGATTTCAAAATTTTGTTCTCTGGATCAATTATCACATCTATTAATTTAAAATCCGATGTCAAAAATAAAATTTGATGAGTCGAATTATTAAAAATCTTAATTTCTTTTATCGACCCGTCATCAAATATTAACCTTAGATTTAGATTTGTCTTGAAAATCATCTCAGGTTGAATTTGTTTTAAATCTACTCTGCAAAAATAATGATTATCTCTTTTTTCTGAATTAAAACTAATTTCATAATAGGGTTTATCAATTCTTGAAAATAACCATTGATCAAAAAATGATGTAAAATCTTTTTGAGTTACTCTATTAACCAAAGAAATAAAATCTTCAGTTGATGCATTTGAAAATTTGTATTCTTCAATGTATTGATTAATAATTTTGAAAAAAACATCATCTCCAATCTCATTTCTTAGCATTTCCAGAATCCATGCACCTTTGTCATAAACCGTTTGTGAGAATATAAAACCATGTGTTTTATAAACACTTCCATAAAAATCATTAACTGGCAGATCAACCTCAACTAAAGAATTTGAATTTAAATAAGCTAATTGCTCAAAATAAGTTGCAAAGCCCTCGTTTAACCAGATATCTTTCCAGCTTTTACAGGTAACCGTATTTCCAAACCACTGGTGAGCAAACTCGTGTGCTTGTAGACTATAAGCTGAATAAAGTCCTTTAAATGCCACACTCGAAATCGCGCTTCGTGTTTGATGTTCCATTCCACCAAAGGGCCAGCTAATTTCAACAACTCCATATAACTCATCAGAAAACGGATAGAACCCTATAAATCTTTTCAATCTTTGATAAATTACTTTAATTAATTCTAAATCCTCTTTTGATCTATAAGCAGTTTCTTCAAATACAAAATGTTCGATATATATTTTCCTATTTGTTTGATCATCTCTGTAATAATCTTGAATAATTTTATACTTCCCACCTGCGACAAATAAAAGATAATGAGTTATAGGATATTTAGTTTGATAGACAAATTTTTTTAATCCTTCTGTAATATATGCTGTATCTATCAGTAATCCATTGGTTACAGCTTTAATTTTATCTGGAACAATTATTTCAACTCTTGCAAAGAACTTGTCCGATGGATCTTCTTTACATACATACCAATACTTGGCAAAGTTTGGTTCACTCAGAGTGTAGAAATGATTTTTCTCCTCATCAAAAATAAATCCTTTGTAAAATTTATCTTCAAATCTAAAGTTATATTCTATTTCGATTTCAATGTTTTTAGAAGAACTCAAATTCTTTATAAAAAGAAAATCTTTCTTTTGAAAAAAAAGTAGCTCACCATTTTCTTTACTGAAAATTTTTGAAATTGAGATATTTCTTCCACAATCAAGAATTATATATTTAGACTTACCTTTCGGATTGAGTGATAAAATCAATCTTTCTTTTCCATTCACAATCTTTTTGTTATAATCAATTTCTAACTGCAGGTAAATTGAATCTATTGAATAAAAAGATTTTAGCTTATCGAATGTTGAATCTAAATTGGTTTGAAATATAAATCGCTGAAAATAATCTTCAATAAATCCATTAATCTCCTGTTTGATAAAAAATAATTCTTTGGATTTTGAATTAAGGAATAGCAGGTTGATTAAAAAAATAAGATGAATTAGTATTAAAGCAATTAATTTTCTCATGATATCAAATATAAATTTTCAAACAGAAAAATTGATAGATTTAATTTGTAAATAAATATAATAACAAAGTCATTCTTGTCTGTTAGATCAAAAATAAATAAAACATGGATAAATACGGATTTGAAGGAATTTGCAAGTATTAATTGATTCCAATAGTCATCTTTTATCGAACTTCTTCAAGGTTCGTTTATTTTCTCTTTCTTTTTACCACTAACTCTATTGGTGGCTATTTTTTAATCCCTTTCAGGGTTTATTGTTATCAATAAAATCTGTGAAATCTTTTAATCCTCATTGCTAATTTACTCTAAATGTGTTTATTGCCATAAAAAAACTGTGTTTCATCTGTTGATATCCGTATTCTATTCAATAAACTTTAATTGGTACACGGTCAAACACGATTTTTGATGGATTTAGGTTGATTAAAATATCTACTACAACTTCTTTAAAACAAAAAAGGCCGGCATCAGCCGACCCTAAATATATTTTTATTTGATACGGAAAGGGAGAGCAATTCTAAAATACCGGCCACCCCAACCCACGAGGGGCGACCAGGTAGTAAAGAAAAGATAAAATTCCTATTTCAAATACAACATTTTCTTAGTCTGTACAACTCTCTGTCCTGTAACATTATCTATTGCAATCATCCTGTAGAAATATACTCCACTACTCAATCCATATCTGCTTGCATCAAACAATATGTTGTAATATCCTGCATCCTGATCTGTATTTACAAGCGTTGCTACTCTCTGACCAGTTATATTGTATACCTCTATGCCTACCTTAGATGAATTTGATAACTGATACTCTATAATTGTCGCTGGATTAAACGAGTTCGGATAGTTCTGCTCAAGCTTTGTTATTGCTGGTTTGCCTATCTCAACCTCTAATTCATCACTATATTCATAACTACCATCATAATCTATCATCTTTAATCGATAGATATATTTACCAGTATTTAATTTTACATCATCATAAACATACTCCACAGGACGATTGCTATTTCCACTGGCTCTTACATAACCAATCTTCTCCCAACTAACTGCAGATTTATCACCCTCTTTAACCATTTTCCTCTCTATCTCAAACCCGGAACTATTTACTTCTGTTGCTGTTGTCCATCCCTTCCTTTTATGTGGGCTGTGAATGAACTTAATTCAACTGGAAGCGGATTGTCTCCACCACCGCCCAATCCATAATCACTGAAACTTGTTAGCCCTGTCCAGGTCAGAAGATTACCATTTACGCTACTGGGTGTTCCTAAATCTACCCAAGTTGAATTTGGATTTGCTCTTCTAAGTAATCTTAATGAATTTGGATTGTTCACTCCTGGTACACCAGTAATATCAAGTGTTAGACTGAAAGTCCCATTTAATGTACCTGAAACCAGATTAAATACCCAGTAAACTGGTGCAAGATTTTGAACACCTGAAGGTAATGTTCCAGTTCCACCCGGTGATGAGTTTACTTTATCAACTGTTACATCTATATTACCAGTATTTGCAACTGTAAATTGCATTGTTGCTCCAGTCCCTGTAAATGTAACAGGATCTGTGCTTCCACCTGAAATCGTCTGAGTATCGGTTGCTGCTGGTGCGACGCGTATTTCAATATCATCAACATATAAATTCCACATATCTGCATCACTATAGCAATGCCAACCAATATAATATGTCCCTGAACTTGTTGGTGTAAATGTACCACTGGCTTTTTGATATTCTGTATATGTGATATTATTATTATCCCATATTGGATCATTTGTCATTGAAGATGAATTTGCAGAATTACCCCACATAACTTTTAATTTTTCCGGATAACTACTGGAATAAGCCCTATACCAGAAAATTATCTCATAAGTTACACCTGCTTGTAAAGATAAGCCAGGGCTAAAGAACCAATCATTAGCGGCATTACTTGAATTAAAATTGTATTTAATTGCATTTGGTGAAGAACGTGGATTTTCAGCTACTGTGTTCCAGGTATTACCATCTCCGTTAGTATTTTCTTTTGTCCAGTCTAATGGCAGAGCTGGTGGTGTTACATTATCAAAATTGACTAGTAAAGGAAGCGCAGCTGGATCATTTGTTGTAGTAAATGACCTCACAGCACAGCCACTTGCATCACCATTATTATTATAAGCTACAATTCTCCAGTAATATGTAGTAAACCAGTTTAATGCAGTACTAAATGTATATGAAGTTACATTACCTAAGTCTGTTCCATTATGAATATTTGTCGGTGGATTATCTGTACCAAAATAAAGTTTATAACCCGTTGTTCCACCACCTCCATCTGTCCACTGTAATGTGGGAAGATAACTTACACCAGTAGCTCCATTTGCTGGTGAAACAAGATTTGGACAATTTGGTGGAGTTGTAGGAATAAATGGATTTTCATAAGCTCCAATTGAAGGAGTAGATGCATTTCTTGTATCACCCAGAAAATCTGTGGTAATTCCAGAAATAGGTGTACCAGCAGCTAAAACAGGTGAACCCTGTGATGGTCTTAAATCATCATTAGCCACAAAATTAGGGTTTGCTGCTATTGAATTTGCATCCTGACTTGTAGCTGTTTGCCAATCTGATAAAGTGGTTCTATCAGCACCCCCTATAAAACCTAATACACCCTGTGGTCCACTTACATAATAATCATTGTAGTTTATGTTCGTAAAGTTTGATGCAGCAGTTGAAGAATATATTGCATAGTTTTTATCAGTGGTTACTGTCGTATTATTCATTGAATTTACGAAAACATTGTTTCGTAAATCAATACTTGTAATAGAGGATGAGTAAAATAATATAGCCGCAGTTACTGTTGCAGTATTACGAGCAAAATCGCCAAACAGATTAACTGAATTGTAATAAATATTTAATCCGCCAGTTGTTCCATCAATATAAATTCCAACCATTGATGAACCAGGAAATGTACTCCAACCATCTCCCTTAATCTCATAAATCACATTATTGTGAATTGTGAGATTACTGCTCGAATTACCAGTATTCACATACATTCCCCATCCACCATATCCACCTGTCCCAGTATATGCAATATTATGAATTCTATTCTTAGAAATAACCGTGTTAATTACTCCGGTTGTTATATATATACCTACTGGC
>JBNAWO010000055.1:0-15682 GCA_049699815.1 Ignavibacteria bacterium
ACAACATTTCCAAAGAAAAGATTTCCAAAAGAGAACATGAATCTTTCAAGAGAATCGAAGGTTTTAAGTGGGCCCGGAAGGACTTGAACCTCCGACCCGCTGATTATGAGTCAGCTGCTCTAACCAACTGAGCTACGGGCCCAAATTCATTATCTCAAAATTTCCGATGCAAAAATCTTAAATAGAATTTAAAAAAACAAGATTAATATTAATAAAACCTATCCAATACTTTTTCCGCAATAAAATTTCCAATTGAAAGAGAAGCAGTAGCAGCAGGACTTGGCGCATTACAAACATGAACTATTCTTTCTTCTTCGATGAAAAAGAAATCATCAATTAAATTTCCATTTTTGTCGCACGCTTGTGCTCTTACACCCGCTCCACCTAAAATTAAATCTTCTTCACTGATTTCAGGAATTAATCTTTGCAATGCTTTAGTAAATGCCTTCTTTGAATAAGAACGATAAAATTCACCAAGCCCAATCCTCCAATATTTTGAAACTACTTTTTGAAATCCTCGCCAGCTGAGTGTTTCATAAGTATCTCTAAAACTGAAATCAGTCTTTTTATAACCTTCTCTCTTAAAAGCTAAAACAGCATTTGGTCCTGCTTCAATTTTACCATCAATCATTCTTGTGAAATGAACACCGAGAAAAGGAAAATCAGGATTTGGCACTGGATAAATTAAATTCTTAACCAAATGTTTTTTCTCATCTTTAATTTTATAATATTCACCTCTGAATGGAATTATTCTTAAAGGAAGATTTTTCTGAGTTAACCTTGCCAATCTATCTGAATACAATCCGCCACAAGTTACCAAAAATTTAGTTTCATAAGTTTTTGATTTACCAATCACTTCAACAAGGTTTAGTTTCTTTCTGATATTTTCAACGCTTTCATTAAAAATAATTTCACCACCTTGATTAAGTATTTTTTCTTTAAGTTTTTTAGAAACTTCTTTAAAATCAATTATTCCAGTATAAGGGACAAAAATAGCTTCAAGTCCAAAAGCATAAGGCTCAATTTCTCTTAGTTCTTCACTTTTAATTTTTCTAATTCTGTCAAGTCCATTCATCTTACCGCGCTCAAATAAATTGTTTAAGATTGGTAGTTCCCATTCTTCTGTTGCAACAATTACTTTTCCACATATTTCATATTTAATTTCTTCTTTCTCACAAAAATCAAGCAGCAATTTGTATCCATTAATACAGTTTTTTGCTTTTAGACTTCCAGATTTGTAATAAATTCCAGAGTGAATTACTCCACTATTATTTCCCGTCTGGTGCTTAGCAATGTCATTTTCTTTTTCTATCACTAAGAGTTTCAAGTTTGGTTGCTTATTCAATATTTGATAGGCAGTCGCCAAACCAACTATGCCTGCACCAATTACGGTTATATCATAGACCATTTTTTACTCCATACTCAAAATAAGTTGGTAATTCAGAAAAAAATTGACCGTTCAAATCTTTATCTGATACAATTGGATTTCTGACTTTCCAATCAATTGCTAAGCTTGGATCATCGTATCTCAAAATTCTTTCAGATTCTTTGTTATAATAATTTGTGCATTTGTATTGAAAAATTGCTTCGTCAGATAAAACAGAAAAACCGTGAGCAAAACCGATGGGAATAAATAATTGAAGATGATTTTCTTCTGAAAGAATTAAAGAGAAATGTTTACCAAAAGTTGGTGAATTTTTTCTTAAATCAACAGCGACATCAAGAACCTCACCTTTAAGCACAAAACAAAGTTTACCTTGAGCAAAAGGTTCAATTTGAAAGTGTAATCCTCTTATTGTTCCCCTGATTGATTTCGATATATTGTCCTGAACAAAATTAAGATGGAGATTGTGTGAATCGAATCTCTGCTTATTATATGATTCAAAAAAATAACCTCTTTGATCATTAAAAACATCAGGCTCAATGACTAAGAGTCCCGGAAATTCTGTTTTATGAATTTTCATTTTCGTCAGCCTCTCTCAAAACTTTTTCAAGATAATCCCGGTACATCGATTTCGGAATTCTATTTATTAAATCTTTGAACTGATCCTTTGTTATGAAACCTCTTGTAAAAGCAATCTCTTCAATGCAGGCGACTTTCAAACCTTGACGATCTTCAATTACACCAAAAAAGTTTGAGGCTTTTAATAATGCTTCTGGAGTTCCTGTATCCAGCCAGGCAACACCACGACCAATTTTTTCAACTTTTAACTCACCCAATCTCAAGTATTCTAAATTCACATCTGTTATTTCGAGTTCACCTCGCCATGAAGGTTTTAAATTTTTTGAAATATTGATGACTTTATTGTCATAAACATAAAGTCCTGGAACCGCATAATTCGATTTAGGCTTCTTTGGTTTTTCTTCAATTGAAATTGCTTTACCATTTTCATCAAACTCAATTACACCATATCTTTCTGGATCACTTACCTGATAGCCAAAAACTGTTGCTCCACTTTCCTGTTGAATAGCTTTATAAAAGAAATCTAATTTCCCATAAAAAATATTATCACCTAAAATTAGACTAACTTGATCTTTGCCAATAAACTCTTCACCGATTATAAAAGCCTCAGCAATCCCATTCGGAGCCTTTTGAATTGCATAATTAATCTTCAACCCAATTTGCGAACCATCATCAAAGAGTTTTTGGTAAAGTGGAATGGTGTTTTCATCTGAAATAATTAAGATGTCTCTTATTCCAGCTAACATTAAAACAGAAAGTGGATAATAAATTAGAGGTTTGTCATAAATCATTGCAAGTTGTTTGGAGTAGACTTTTGTAATTGGGTAAAGTCTGGATCCAGAACCTCCAGCTAAAATAATTCCTTTCATATTGTGCCTCTTTTTGTTTTATAATTTTTCAAAATTAATTAAAGTTAAGTTTGAGAAAAATATCAGACTGAAGATCAGAAACTTAAGTAAGGTTAGTTCTAATTTTTTTATAATTTTAATTGTTAAGAAAATTTTTAATAAGTGAATATCTAATTATTAGTTTAAGCCTTTATAAAACTTCCTTTGTTAGATTAAACATTATTATTATAAATTGATAAATTTCTCACAAGTGGTTGTTTAGCCTTTTTCTAAGAAGGTTAATTTATTTTTACTTAGAATTTGTCGAAAAATTTCACCGTGAGCCTGTTGTAGGATAGCAAGACGAAACTTCATAGTAATTGTCAGAATTGTTTGCTTATGTAGATCAGTCTTCGACTGAGGACTCGTGGAACTAAAAAAGGATTTTTTTGAAAATTATTCAGAGGAGAGGATTGAATTCTTCGAATAAAGATGAACAGCCTCCATTTAAAAAAGCAGAATTAAAATAAAAAGTTTTAAGAAAACTTATTAGCGGAGAGGGCGGGATTCGAACCCGCGGTACCGGTTTACCCAGTACGGCGGTTTAGCAAACCGCTGCCTTCAGCCACTCGGCCACCTCTCCGATAAATAATTCATTCTCAAAAAGAACTAAATGATTTTTATAATTACTCGCAAAAATAAAAATTTGAAGATGATTAGCAAAATATTAACCACGTAATTTATCAAGAAGTGAATTTAATTGTTCTGCTTCTTTTAATGAAAGATGTTTTAAAAAATTATCCATCTCTTCATCTTTTTCATCTATCTTCTGCAAAACTCTTAACCCTTTTTTAGAAATCACGACATCAACTTTTCTTCGATCTTCTGGACAAATTTTTCGCTCTACTAATCCTTTTGCAACTAATCTTTCTACTAATCGGGAGGCATCGGACATTTTGTCCAGCATTCTTTCTTTAAGAATAGTGATACTGGCAGGTTGTGGATATTGCCCGCGAAGAATCCTTAACAAATTAAATTGTTGTGGAGTTAAGTCGTATTCATCTAACAGTTCATAAATTTTACTCATAAGCCAGCTGTGAGTAAAAATTAAGTTCACAGCTAGCTTATGATATTCATTTCTAAATGAACTCTGTTTTATTTCGTCTTCAAGTCGCATTTATGATTGTTTAGTCAATTCAACATGAATTCTCAATTTGACAATTTTGTCAACTACAGCACCACCTAATTCGGTCAATGCATTCCATTTTAAGCCATAATCAAATCGATTTAATTGACCAGTTACATTGAAACCAGCTTTGAGATTCCCCCACGGATCCTTAACTGTTCCGTTGTAAACTACATCAAGAGTAATTGGTTTTGTCACATCACGAATTGTAAGATCACCACTTAATTTATATTGATTCTTACCGACTTTCTTAAATGATTTGCTTACAAATTTCATCTCTGGGTACTTTTCAGAATTAAAGAAATCATCTGATCTTAAATGCTCATCTCTTCGATCATTATCAGTGAATATACTTGAGGTCTTAGCAGTGAACTCGATTTTTGCATCTATAAAGTCATCCTTACCTGTAACAACTTTTAAATCAAAATCTTTGAAATAACCTTCAACCTCGGAGATCAGCAAATGCGTTACTGTAAAACCAATTTTAGAATGGGCTTTATCGACAACCCATACGCTTTCATTTTTGTTTTGAGCATAAACTGCACTCACAAAAATTAGAATGACTAGTAGATTTTTTAATCGTTTCATTTGAGTTCTCCTTATTTGTTTTTGATTTTTTATTTTTAATTAATTTTACGGCAGGCAATATATGTTACAACATCTAATGTTGCAACACCAAAATTTTCTCTTTTTTCAATCCGGAAAATAAAATTATTTTATAAACGATCTTTTACATTACTATAAAATTTGATTTCTACTTTTTTCTGTTTTGAATCAGTTTGAAGAACAAAGGAACCTCTAATCAACCCCGAAACTTTTGGAGTAAAAATTCCTTGAATCGTTGCATAATCCCCAGGTACCAATTCATATTTATCTAATTTAAGCTGTAGATTATCATATGGATTTTCAACTTTTAATATTTTTATTTTCTTGTCAGATCGATTAATTATTTGAACAATGCTTTGTTTATCGACACCTACAATTGCGTTATCAAATACCATATACATTGGAACAACTTCGAGTTCAACGAAAATATTTGCTTGAATTTTTAATGTATAGATTGGATTAGGATTATCCTTTTCATAAACATAAATATGTTTTTCTTGAAAACCTGTAAATCCTTCAGAATTAAACTCTGCTGTGATTTTGGCTATTTCATTTGGTTTTAACACTCGCTTAGAAATTAAAGCCGCTGTGCAACCACACGAAGATTGTACTTTTTCAATGGTGATTGTTTTGTTAGAAACATTCTTTAGTTGAAAAATGTGTTTTACAACCTGTCCTTTGGTAATTGTACCGAAATTGTGAACATCACTACCAATTGGTTTTAGCTTTTGCTGAGCACTCAATGAAACTAATAGAATCAAATTAATTATTAGAGCTATTCTCATTTTTTAAATCTCCTTTTTTTCAAATATAATTATCTTAGCAAAAAGGATTTTTAAGAAAATGAAAAAATATAAATATCTATACTTTGGTACTTGCAGCTGGAAATATGAATCGTGGCGTGGAATTATTTATCCTCTCGAAGGTAATTTCAATTTTCTTGAAGAATATTCAAAACATTACAATACAGTTGAAATTGATCAATGGTTCTGGTCACTATTTGGTGATAAAATCAAACTTCCTTCGAGGAAAGATGTTTTAGAGTATTCTCAATCGGTTCCTGAAAATTTTAAATTCACAATTAAGATTCCAAACAGCATCTCTCTTACTCATCATTATAAAAAAGATAAGAATGCGGAATTAATTCTGAACAAATTCTTCCTCTCACCAGAATTATTTCAGGAGTTTGTGAATTCGATTACCGAATTATTACCAAAGGTTGGAATGTTGATGTTTCAATTTGAATATCTTAATAAGCAAAAAATGAAATCTCAAATCGAATTTCTTTCTCTTCTCAAGAAATTTTTTAAATCTATTGATTTTGTTTCTCCCCTTGCAATTGAAATACGAAATCCAAATTACCTTAACGAACTTTATTTTGAATCTTTAAAAGAGATGAAAATTTATAATGTTTTTTTGCAAGGATATTATATGCCTCCTGTTTGGGATATTTATGATAAATTTGGTCACTTCATTGAAGGTAAGCTTGTAATCAGACTTCACGGACCAAACAGAGAAGACATTGAAAAGAAGAGCGGGGGAAATTGGAACAAGATTATTTTCCCAAAAGATGATGAATTGAGACAGATCGCTGAAATTTTAAAAGATCTTGAAACAAGAAAAATCGATACATATATCAATGTAAACAATCATTACGAAGGTTCTGCACCACTTACAATTGAAAGGATTAAATCGATTTTAAATGCTTGAATTTCATATAATTTTTTTAATTAATTTTGTGCAGTTATGAATTCTGATACAACTCATTTCGAACTTTTCCAGCACAATTTATTTTTTCTAAATTTTATTTATAAGGAGGATTTATGATTTTTCTTATCTGGATTCTCTTGTTTGTTTTTTCAATTGTAATATACATTAAATCAAAAAATTTAATTAATAATCCATTCAGGAAATTTTCTCCAATTGGAATTGTAATTTTTGGTTTATTGGCTTTAGGACAATGTTTTACGGTTATCCCTGCAGGACATGTGGGAGTTGTGGATTTCTTTGGAGTAGTTTCAGATAATACGCTAAAATCCGGGATTAACTTTGTAAATCCATTAGCAAAAGTTGTTAAGTTTTCTGTCAAAACACAAGAAATAAAAGAAGATATGGATGTGCCTTCAAAAGAAGGTCTGACAGTTGGACTGGAAATTTCAGTCTTATTTCATTTAAATCCAGATAAAGCAGCACTTGTTTATAAAACAATTGGTGAAAATTATGCTCAAATAATTTTGATACCAAATTTTAGATCGGTTTGTCGTGGAGTAACTGCAAGTTATGAAGCAAAAGCACTTTACACTTCTGAGCGAGAGCAACTAGCTCAATTAATTAGAGAAGAACTTTCAAAAAGTGTTAGTCCAAGAGGGATCACTATTGAATCTACCCCATTGAGGAAAGTAATTTTACCTGAGGGCTTATCGAAGGCAATAGAAGCAAAACTTCAGGCGGAACAGGAAAGTCAAAGAATGCAATTCATTCTTCAGAAAGAAGAACAAGAAGCCCAGCGGAAACGAATTGAAGCAAAAGGTATTGCGGATTTTCAAGACATTGTAACTCGAGGAATAAGTGAACCACTTTTACGCTGGAAAGGAATTGAAGCGACAGAAAAATTAGCTCAATCTCCAAATACAAAAATTGTAATAATTGGAGCGGGAAAAGATGGTCTTCCAATTATTTTAGATACAAAATAAGAGATTGAGCTTATGAGAAAGCTTTTCGAAAAATATTCGGGAAGATTTTTACTCTTCATTGCACTATTAGCTTTCACAACTTTTATTACCCAGTATGGTTTCTACATCTCAGATGAATTAAATCATCTTTTGAATAAACTTAACATTTTAATTTTTCTACTTTTCATTTTTTATCAATGGGGAAGAATTTATTATGCCGAAGATAGAAAAGAATATATCCGAACACGCTGGTTTGACTTGCTAATAATGTTATTGATAATTATTCACACAATTTTATTTATGTTCTTCCCCTATATTTTTTCAAGTATGGCTCATACATTTCACATTTTTGACTTAAATTTATTCTACATTGTTGTAATTCAGATTTACATTATTATTAGTCTAATAATCAAAGGTGCAAGATTAAGTCATGTCATTGCCGAATTTAAAATTCAACCTGCCAAAATATTTCTAATAAGCTTCTTGTTATTAATAATTTTTGGGACAGGACTTTTATTATTACCCAAAGCTACAGTAAATGGGAAAATTTCATTAATTGATGCTTTATTCACCTCTACCAGTGCAGTTTGCGTTACTGGTTTAGTAGTCGTTGATACAGCTACATATTTTACAAGATTTGGTCAACTGGTAATTCTGGGATTAATTCAGATCGGCGGTTTGGGAGTTATGACCTTAACAACTTTTATTGCGTTGTTTTTTGCAGGTGGACTTGGGATAAAGGAAAGAGTTTTAATAGGAGATTTAATCGAAGAAGAAAAGCTCGGTAAAATAAAGCTCACTATCATTCAAATCATTTTGACAACATTTATTATTGAAGCAATCGGAGCAGCTTTAATTTTCCATAGTATGAATGATGTTAATGTGTCTTTTAATGATAAAATATTTCATTCAATATTCCACTCCGTTTCTGCTTTTTGTAATGCTGGATTTTCAACATTCTCAGAAAATCTAATGTATGAGGGCTTAAGATATGATTATTTATCGGTCGGAACTGTTGGGATGCTCATTATTTTAGGTGGACTTGGATTTGGAACGCTTTCAAATCTTTTTGATTTAACAAAAGTCCCTTTTAAAAAGAAAAAAAATAGGATCAGAAACCTTACAACTCAAAGCAAAATTGTTCTGATTACTACTTTCATTTTAATAATACTTGGAACTTTGTTAACATATTTATTGGAATATGGAAATACATTAAAAGGTCTAACAGAAGACCAAAAAATTTTGGCTTCGCTTTTCCAATCAATCACAACAAGAACAGCCGGCTTTAATACAATCCCTATCGATAAGTTACTTATACCAACATCTTTAATATATATTCTATTAATGTTCATTGGTGCATCTCCAGGTGGAACTGGAGGAGGAATAAAAACTACTACTGCATTTATAAGTTTCACGGCAATCTATGATTTCGTAAGAGGTAAGAAAAAGATTGAATTTAATAAAAGACATATCCCTGATGAAATTATTCATCGGGTGTTCATTAAAATTGCTTTCTCAATTTCTTTTTTATTTTTAACAACATTTATATTATCTATGACCGAGAAATTCAATTTAATTGATTTAATATTTGAGCAATTCTCTGCTTTTGGTACAGTTGGCCTTTCGAGAGGGATCACTTCAGGTCTAAGTTCAACTGGAAAGATGATAATAATAATTTTAATGTTTATTGGAAGAATAGGTCCAATTACATTTTTAACTTCCTTCTCAAAAGAAGAAACTCAACCAAGATATGATTATCCATCTGAATATATATCAACAGTTTAAGGAGAAAAACAAGTGGCAAAAAAAATTGCAATCATTGGACTTGGAGATTTTGGCCAGAACTTAGCTAAACATTTATCTGAAAAAGGAGCTGAGGTTTTGGCAATCGATAACGATTTTGAAAAAGTTGAAGAGATTAAAGACATTGTAGCAGTTGCAGTTAGATTGGACGCAACAGATGAAAAAGCTCTTAGAGCTCAGGGCATTCAGGATATGGATGCTGTTGTAATTTCAATTGGTCAGGAATTTGAGAGTACGCTTCTGACAGTAATGAACCTGATTAACTTAGGAGTTAAAAAAATAATAGCTCGCGCAACTACTCCGATTCATAAAATTATCCTTGAAAAAGTCGGGGTTCACTACATTATATCACCTGAAGAAGAAATAGCTGATAAATTGGCAAGTTCCTTAATTTATGAAGATGTGCTGGAATGGATAAAATTGGGGGGAGATTATACCATAGCGTATCTTCCTGCACCAGAGATTTTTGTTGGAAAAACTTTGCAAGAACTTGATATTCGAACAAAGTATAATGTTAATCTGATCACAATAAAAAAGATCACGAAAGTATTTAACAAGACAACAAAACAAGAAGAGATCAAAGAAAGAATTATTGGAGTGCCGGGTCCTGGAACTGTAATTGAAAATGGTGATATTTTGATTTTGTTTGGAAGAGAGAAGGATATTTCTAAATTAATCGAATAAAAAATCCCGAAAAGATTTTTTGTCTTTTCGGGATTTGTATGAAGATGAATTATCTAACTAAGAAACTCTCTGACTCACATTAATTAGATTTTTTAATTGAGCAAGTTTCCTTTCCAATTCTTCAACATTTTCTGTTTTTCTTCTTGTCCTTAATTCATTTTTCGTTTTAATCATCTCATCCTTCACTTTATTAACATCAATCTCGTTAGCTTTTTGAAGTGAGTCACTAATCACAGTTACTCTGTTCTTCAAGACCATAACAAATCCGCCGCTCATCGCATAATAATCAGCATTTCTATTCTCATCGATAACTTTGAGTTCACCTATTGTGAGATTACTTATAATTGGTGCATGATTATATAAAATCTGAAAGCTACCAATTTCTCCAGGAACTGTCACAGATTTCACATAACCTGAAAAAATTATTTTTGAAGGAGTAACTATCTCAAGATAAAGAAGTTTATCACTCACTTTGTAACCTCTTTGCCTGTTCGATTGCTTCTTCTATAGTCCCTACCATATAGAAAGCAGCTTCTGGCAAATCATCATATTCACCTTCAATTATTCCTTTGAAGCCTTTAATTGTATCTTCTAATTTAACATAACGACCCTGTCTTCCGGTAAATTGTTCGGCAACATGGAATGGTTGTGATAAGAATTTTTGAATCTTACGCGCTCTTTGAACGATGATTTTATCTTCATCAGAAAGTTCGTCAACGCCAAGAATATTAATTATATCCTGCAAATCTTTATAAGTTTGAAGAATTTCTTTTACTTTCTTAGCAACATAGTAATGTTCTTCTCCAACAACAGAAGGCTCAAGAATTCTTGAAGTTGATTCAAGTGGATCAACTGCAGGATAAATACCGAGCTCAGCAATTTGACGGCTCAATACTGTTGTTGCATCAAGGTGTGAGAATGCAGAAGCTGGTGCCGGATCGGTCAAATCATCAGCTGGGACGTAGATTGCCTGAACCGAAGTAATTGAACCTTTTTTAGTTGAAACAATTCTTTCCTGAAGCTCGCCCATTTCTGTTCCAAGTGTTGGTTGATAACCTACGGCAGAGGGCATTCGACCAAGCAAAGCACTAACTTCACTTCCGGCTTGAATAAATCTGAAAATGTTATCGATGAAAAGTAAAACATCTTTACCTTCTTCATCACGGAAATATTCTGCAATTGTAAGACCAGTTAATCCGACTCTTTGTCTTGCACCTGGTGGCTCATTCATCTGACCAAAGACTAATGCAGTCTTATTGATAACTCCTGATTCTTTCATTTCCAGCCAGAGATCGTTTCCTTCTCTCGTCCTCTCGCCTACTCCTGCAAAAACTGAATAACCGCCATGATACTTTGCAATGTTGTGAATTAATTCCATAATAACGACTGTTTTACCAACACCAGCTCCACCGAAAAGGCCAGTTTTACCACCTTTTGAATATGGTTCAAGTAAATCAATAACCTTGATACCCGTTTCAAACATTTCTCTTTTTGTGCTGAGTTCTTTAAAATCAACAGGCTCGCGATGGATTGGATATTTCTTACTGGCTGGAACAGGTCCGAGTCCATCGATTGGATCACCGATTACATTTAATAATCTTCCTAAAACTTCTGGACCGACTGGAACTTCAATTGGTCGTCCAGTATCGAAAGCTTCCATTCCTCTAACAAGCCCATCGGTTGAGTCCATCGCAACAGTTCTAACACGATCTTCTCCAAGATGTTGTTGAACTTCGCAGATTAGATCTTCTTTTTTACCTTCAACAGTAATGCGGGGAATACGAATTGCGTTTAAGATTGCGGGTAATTCACCGCCAGAAAAATCAATGTCAACTACAGGACCGATAACTTGAACGATTTTGCCTTTGTTCATTATTATTCCTCTTTATGTTCTAATTGACCAAAAATTGAATTCAAAATTAAAAAAATGGGTCGAGCAGGACAAATCTTTGATACTTATCAAATTTCTGTTATTTCATCAAAACCATTTTTCTAGAAATACTTTGATTTTGAGCATATAAAGTATAATAATAAACACCCGATGGCAAATCATCTCCTCTAAAATCTATCACAGTTTTTCCAGCATCTGCGATGTTATCGTAAATCACTCTGACTTCCTGACCAAGTGAATTGAAGAGAACAATTCTGACTGGCATTTTTTCAGTTATTGTAAATGCAATGGTTGTAACTGGATTAAAAGGATTTGGATAATTTTGTTGAAGTTCGACTTTATAAGGAATGTATTTTTCTTTCACTTCACTTATTACAGGAATTGTAAATGTTCCAGTTCCACCTAAATCATTATATCTTCTTTTGAACTCTTGCATATATTGATTTGCAATGAAAATATCATTTATGATCAAAGTATTTTCGTCATTATCCTGTTCAGCTGAATTTGACCAGTTATGAGAGCCAGTAATAACATATGGAGAAAGATTTACCCACGAGGCATCTACAATTGCATATTTATGATGAAGCACAGCACTTAAATTATAATCAAAAACTTCACCATAATTTTTCAGAAAATTGTATTGAGAACCAGTGTCGTTAACATTATCTATAATTCCTCTCAACTTAACTCCTGAATTTACCTTTGAAGCGATAGTGTTTGCAATATCTGAACGAGTAAAGGTGAGAAGAGCAAAATATATTGAAGAGTCTGCGGTTGAAAGAGAATTCCTTATTTGAAGTGTTGTTTGATCGGTTGGACTAAAATATAGTCGAAATTCTTTTCCGTTGATAGTGAAAATATGAGGAGTGTTATCTGTTTTATAAGGACCAAACTTTGCATTTGAAGAATTTGGAATATCTGTGTTGCTGCCCCACATTTCTTCAAATTCTTTAGTATAAGCCTGTGCTAAAGCATAATCATTAATTTCAATTACATTATTAATCCAGGCACTTTCATCAGCTGAAACATTCCAGCTTCCAGTCCACACCCAGTCGTTTGATGGATTTGCATCTCTAGCATCGAAAACAAAAAACTTATTGTGCATAATTCCGTCAATGTTTGGCCTTTTGCTAACTAAAAATCCTGCATTAATTAAAGCCTGCATTGAGTTTTGAGTTGTTCGTTTATCATAAACAATTCTGACTTTAACTCCTCTGTTCTTTGCGGCAATTAATGCATTAACTACAGCGGGTTGATTATAAAAACTATAAACACACATATCAATCGAGTACTCAGCTGCGTTTATTCTTTCAATTAATTTTTCTGTTAAATTTACATTACCTCTAGCCTCGTTACCAGGGATTGCAACAGTCTGATCAACTGTAGAATTAAAATAAACATTTATTTTCCCGGTTGACTGTCCATCAGAGGCAGTAATTACGAAATCAAGTGGTCCTTCACTTGTTCCATATTGATTGGTTGAAAAAACTTTAAAGTAATAGCGGGTATTAGGTTGCAATCCTGTTATTGTAATCTGATGATATTTAGTTAATGTATTATCAATGAACGAACCAATCTCGAGATCTTGAGTTAACCCGTATCTGACTTCAGTATTTCCTTCATGCATTGTTTCATAATAAACTTTAAACGAGGTTGAAGTGACATTGGAAACAACAACCGGCATTAGAATAAATGGTTTTAAGTCAGTAATAATATCATAAACATTTCTTGGAAGTATTTGATAAGATGATGCATCGTAAGGTGGAGCTGTCTTAAATGCACCAAGTGCACCAATTACATCGAACTTACCAGTTGGTATCGTTTGACCCACTAGGTTAGTTCCATTTACAATTCTTAATTGCATTGAACCAGTAGAATCATTTATTGTGTAATTTGTATTTCCTGTCCAGCTCCCTGATGCAGAAACAGTTACATTATTAATTCTAACCAGCATTCCTTCGTAAGCTTCATAACCATTCCAGTCTTGCGTTTTAATATCATTGATTGTTAAGACTAAGGGTTCAACTGTTTTATTTGAATCAACTCTTTGATATGAAGTTACAGGATCAAATTGAGTTAAACCTCGGAAATGAGTTAATTTTCCTGTTACTATAACCGAATCGCCAACTTTCACACTCGCTGAAAATAATCCTGGTCCGCGAGCATAAACTGCAATTCCTGCTATATTATCCTGAATATAAGATGGACTATTGAATTCATTCGCAACCGTTACAATTCCAGTTACAGTAAAAATATTTCCCGAGTCAACAGGTACACCATTAGAATTATTAAATCTTAATTGAGAGATGGGTGTATAAGTTACTTGGGCAAATAATGAATTAAATAATATTATTGCTATTATAAAGAATAACTTTTTCACTTTTCTTTTCCTTATTTATAACTAAAAATTTATTGAATATCTGTGGAAAGAATAAATCTTAATATTCGATTGTTACCTGAATCACATATGTAAAGGGTTCTATCAAAGAAAGCAACTCCTTTTGGGTTTTTGAATAAATTACTTCCTCCAAAAGAATGCATTTCTGTTCCATATTGATTGAATTTAAACAAACTGTCTTTCTCACTATCAATCACATAAACATTATTAGAATTATCAACAGTTACATCTTCTGGTTTACCAAATTTTCCAATTTTAAGAATGTCGACTCTTGGATCCTCAGGATCAAACTTACTAACATAACCAGCGTAATCATTTGTAACTATAAATCTTAACCATTGAACTTTGAAATTTGTATTCCCGGTTTGTGTAGTAACAATTTCATAATTTTTTCGATTGAAAGAGGTTATTCCAGAAAGTTCATAAATCGACATTAAACCACTTCCCGTTGCTTCAAAATTTGGAAGTCGACCAATTAAAGAATCTCTTATAGATCCATCGGGATTTTTTACTTGAACAAATTGTAAAATTGCATTGTCTGGATCGATAAAACTTGTATTATCGGGACCAGTTCTTGTAACCAGATACGAATTATCATAAAACACAGCCACACCCGTATATCTTCGCTGTTCCTTTGCAAAATCAACTGAAGTTTTTGGAAGTAATCTTTGTAGTTGAACCTGATTAAAATTATGCTGAGATGCAAATAAATCTGCTTTATAAACAGCTCCAAAAGTTTTTTGAACTCCACCGATTAATGTATCAAATTCAGCACAAATAAATAAGTTTAATCTATAATCTTGAGCAAGAGCAACTGGTCTTCTGACATTAATAGAACCGATTATTTGTCCTGCTAAATTTAAAACAACAACTCTATCATTATCAGTATCAGCTACATAAATAAAAGGTTCACGACCTACCATAATATCAGAAGGGTTATTAAAACCTGTCCATGGTGGATTAATTGGAACATAAGCTGTGTCTGTTGAGAAAGTACCTATCCTTCCGGTGTTTGTAAATTCTGTTAAATCTAATTTTTCACCACAGCTGATAAAGAAAATAACCAGTAAAAGTATCAATGGGATTTTTTTCATTTTCACATTCCTAATATTATTGAGAATCTGTGAGTGCTTCCAAGTCGTGTGAAACTATTGTAAGCATAATCAAAAGAAAGATTTGCAAAAGAAATTGGAGCTCTAACTCCTGCACCAAATGCAAATCGCTGTTCATCTACATTTAATTTGTATCCACCACGCAAGAAAAATAAATTTTGCCAGGAATATTCCAATCCAAGTGTAAGATTTTCTGAATTATCGTTTGGATGATTTATTTGAATAGATGTAGTCAGTTTATGTGATTCGTTGTAAATAGGTTCGACAGCAAAACCAATTCTAAATAAAGTTGGTGGAGAAAAAGATTGGAATTCTGTTATCTTTTTTCCATTCAATAAAGTGACTTCTCCCCTTGGAGCCATATTGCTGCCAAAATTTGTAACAGCAACAGAGAATCTTGAAGTGCCTAAACCTGTCCAGTAATAAGTTCCAAGATCAATTAAAAATCCATCCATATAAAGTTTATCTAATGTCTCACGAGCATATTTAATTGTAAAACCAAAGCTAAATTGTTCTGTAAATTTATGGGCATAGCTTAAG
>JBNAWO010000056.1:0-3831 GCA_049699815.1 Ignavibacteria bacterium
CACGCATTGAAATTAGGTGGTTCGTATCAATCCTGGACAATTAGAAGATGGCGTCATACAAATCCAAGCAACTTTCTCACAACTGTGAGAAATAATCCTGATCAAGCAAGAGACTCACTTGCTGCATTAATAGGTGCATCATTATATCAAGACTTCGATAATTATGGATTTGATGTATTTGGAAACGAGACAAATGAATCAGGATTATTTGCGCCAAAGAAACCTGTATTTGCTTCAATGTATTTAGTTGATAGAATTGAAGTCAATGATCTTATTATTAATGCTGGTTTAAGATATGACTACTTTGATATGGATAGCTGGGCTTGGACAAATCCACAATTGCCAGTTATTGATCGACAAACACATTTAATTCCTGACTCTGCAATTACAAAGAGCAAAGCATTTGATTTTATTTCACCGAGATTAGGTTTTGCTTTCCCTGTAACAGATAGAACAGTTTTCCATTTGCAATATGGAAAGTTTATTCAATCTCCAACATTAGATTTTGCTTATCGTGGAGTTTATCAAGCTACACGCCAATTGCAGGGAGCAAACTTGTTTGTTAACCCAATCGCTTATAATCCTGGACCAATCCGAACAACTCAATACGAAATTGGTTTCTCACATCAATTCAATGATTATGCTGCATTTGATATTACAGCATTCTACAAAGACATTAAAGGACAATTACAATATGCTGTTGTAAATACATTACCAGGAGCTCCTAGAGCTAAATATGCTGTTTTTGCAAATCAAGATTTCGCTACAACAAAAGGTATTGAGTTAAGTTTAAGATTGAGAAGAATTAATAGAATTTCAGCTACAGTTTATTATACTTACTCCAATTCACTTGGAACAAATTCACTTTCAAACAGCGGGCTTGGTTCTACAGAAGTAAATGGTAACGTACCTACAGTTCTTACTCCACTTGATTATGATCAAACACATCGTGGTTCAATCATATTTGATTACAGATTTGATAAAGGTGATGGCGGACCAATTCTCGAAAGATCAGGCATTAACATTCTCTTCACGTTTAATAGTGGTCATCCATATACCCTTGCTCAATGGACTGGACTTGGTCAGGCTTCTGCATGGACAGGTGGATTAACACCAATCGGAAGTGGTGATACTCGTGGACGAAGACCTGTTGGTCCAATTAATTCTGCAACGACACCTTGGAATTACAACTTTGATTTAAGAATTGATAAAACCGTCACAATTGCAAAGGTTGATTTTAACTTTTATGTCTATGTACAGAATGTATTCGATACAAAGAATGTAATTAATGTTTATGATAAAACTGGTAACGCATACAATGATGGTTTCTTAGATACGCCTGATGGAAAACAAATTATCTCTGGTTCGAGATATACTGAAAGATTTGCTGACCTGTATCGAGCATTAAATTATGAGAATCGAATGGCTGCATTTAATGTTTACGGTTATGATCTATTCGGTCAGCCAAGACAATTAAGATTTGGCGTTTTAGTTAATTATTAATTTTTGAAGTAAAGAATGTGTTTATCAAAAACATTACTTCGGAGGAAAAAATATGAACAAGTTTAAAAATTTAAATTTTCTAATCTTAATTCTGATCCTATTTGTATTTTCAGAGCTTGCTTATTCTCATTTTATAGATACAAAGAAGATTAATAGGAAACCATCTCTTTCTAAAATAACAGTAGACCCAGAAAAAAGTCTTTTGAACATTAACAATGTGACTATGTGGGTTGGAAGTGATGGTTTTCATGACTGGGTTGTTGGTGGGAGCTGGAACGGAGCTTTCCCAAATGGTTCAAGTGTCGGTGCAATTTTCGCTGAAGGAATCGTTTGGGGAGGATTAGTCGATGATGGTAACCTTCCAGTTGTTAGAGTTAATGGTAATACATATGGAACTGGATGTTATCCTTTAATTAGATTATTTAGAGTTAGACCTGATTACAAAACTGGAAATCTAACAAATGATGCAGCTACTTTCTTTAATATCCCTATAGGACAGGTATCTGAGTCACATATTCAGGAAATTAGAGCTCAATATGAAAAAGATTGGTATGAGTGGCCAGCAGATCAGGGTGCTCCATATGCTGATATGGATGGTGATGGTCAATATAATCCTGATGTCGATGTGCCCGGAATTCCCGGTGCCTCTCAAACAATTTTCATTAAGTATGATGATCGTCTTTCAGAATCCAATTATGGTTCACCACCAATTGGTCTTGAAGTTTCTGAAACATATTGGGCATACTCATACTCAGGTGCTCTTGGGAATGTTATCTATAAGAAAGTTGATATTGTCTATAAAGGATTACCAACTTCAAAACCAAATTCAAAAATAGATAGTATGTACATAGTTCAATGGGCAGATCCCGATGTCGGTACCTATAGTGACGATTTTGCAGGATGCGATACAACACTCGATCTAGGGTACGCATATTCTTCACAGGCAACTGATGCAACTTATGCAGGACTTGGTCTTGCACCGCCTGCAGTTGGTTATGATTTCTTACAGGGAGTTTCTGTTTATACAGGTAACCCTTCAGACAGCGCAATTTTCAATTTACAATGGAGAAAAGGTTATAAATATGTAAATAGAAAACCAATGAGTTCTTTCATTTACTTTGCTGCTGGTGGAACCTGGGAAGATCCTGACTTTAATTATAATGGAACATTACAATTTTATAATTTGATGCGTGGTTATAAACCTGAACCACGATATCCAAACGCAGAGCCCTTCCCATCCTCTGTTGCTGATGTTACTCCAGAAGGTACTTATCTCCTGACAGGTGACCCAGTTGCTGGAACCGGCAAACTTGATGGTGTTGTGGATGGTCCTGGTGATAGAAGAATTATGGTTATTAATGGTCCATTTTCTCTAAAACTTGGAGATACAGCTCAAGTTGTTATTGCAACTGTTTATGGTTTGGGCACAGATAACAAAAGCAGTGTTGCTGCTTTGAAGAAAAATGATTTAACAGCTCAAATAGTTTTTGATCAATTATTTAAACTCCCATCGATTGCACCACCAAAAGTTAATGTTGCAAATCTCGATAGAAAAATTGTATTGAACTGGGGTAGTGATGCTAATACTATTGCAAAAATTGAAAATTTCTCTGATCAAGGTTATACATTTGAGGGTTATGAAGTTTATCAATTACCTACTGCTTCTTCTAGTATCTCAGATGGAATTCTTTTAGGAACTTTTGATGCGATTAATGGTGTGACCGCAATTTATGATACAGTTATTGATGAAAATGGAATTCAGATACCAGTCCTTGCTGCAAAAGGAGCTGATAAAGGTATTCAAAGGTACTTTGTAATTAAAGAAGATGCTTTCAGAAGGACTGAACTACGAAATGGTCAAGAATACTATTTTGCAGTAGTGGCTTATGCTTATAATCCTTCACCTTTATTACCATTCCACGTTTTGCGTTCATCTGTTGTTGTTTTAGTTGCAAAACCTCAACAACCAGTTCCAGGTTTCAGATATGGAAATGCAGTTGGAGATACTCTTGCTGTTGTGCATAAAGGTGAAAGTGATGGAAAAGTAACCGCAATTGTTGTTGATCCGACCCAATTAACTGGTCATACTTATAAAGTTGTATTCAGATATGAGAATGGACAAACATACTGGGATGTTATAGATGTAACTGAAAATAAGATAAAAGCAAAAGATCAGGTTAATCAAGCTGGTGGTGAAGATTATCCAATTGTTGATGGTATTTTAATTAAAGTTGAGGGACCACCACTTGTAGGTAAAGACTGGACTTCTTACGGTGGAGATAGATGGCTGACTGGAAATCCTGATAATCATGGTGATTTGATGTTTGG
>JBNAWO010000056.1:3841-15504 GCA_049699815.1 Ignavibacteria bacterium
TAATTTCTGGGGTGCAACAACTGTTTTACCAGGTGATTTGAAAGATGTTAAAGTTGAAGCCTATAAAATTCAAAGCTATAATGATGATAATGGAAATGGTCGATACGATGTTGGTGAAATTTACACTGTTGATCCTCAAAAAGGTCAGGTTGCAAATCTTTATAGAACCTGGGGACCGGGTAACTGGAAAGCTACGAAATTAATTCCATTTAAATTTTATGATATTACATCAAATCCACCAAGACAGTTATCTGTCATAGTAAGAGATAGAAATCAAAATCTTCAATGGGATCCACATACAAATGATACTCCTTATGAGTATATTTTTGTGTTAGATTCAGATTATGATTCAACAGGTAATAATTGGAATCCAACTGCTGGTGGAAGAGATTTTATGGATGAAATTAATCAGAATGGTGGACCTGTGCTCTGGACATTCTGGTGGTATCCAAGAGGGTCGAGAGAACAATTTGCCAATGATTTCACAATGGAATTTTACGCTCCGAAAGTAAATACTGTTAAAGATACTTTTGTTTTCGTAGCTCAGGCGAATTCATACAGTACCGAACTTGCGAAGGCTGATGTTGATAAGATTAATGTATTCCCTAATCCTTATTATGGATATCATTACAGAGAAGTTGCTCCTGATAATAAATATGTAACATTCAGCCACTTACCAGATGAAGCAACAATTAGAATATTTGATTTAAGTGGTGTACTCGTAAAGACAATTAAGCATACAGCAGCTAACGGACAGTTTGAAACATGGAATTTGCAAAATGAAAATAATTATCCAGTTGCAAGCGGTGTTTATGTGGTTCATATTGATATGCCTAAGTTAGGCAAGAAGAAAATTTTGAAACTCGTCATTATCCAAGAACAACAAATGTTGAAAGTTTATTAAGAGTTTAATTGGTACGGGAGTTTTTAGTCCCGTACCATTTAAAATTTGAAAAAATTTTTGGAGGAAATATGAAAATTGTTAACAAATTTTTATTAATGGTTTTTTTGCTTATTCTTTCATTAGAATTAAGTTTTGCCGGCGGGCAAAATCGTGCTGGCACGGCTGGGGCCCCTGAGCTAAGAATCCCGATTGGTGCAAAATACTTAGCTATGGCTGGTTCATCTATTGCAGTTGCATCGGGACTTGAAGCAATTTACTGGAATCCAGCTGGAGTTGATCTTTCGCCTTATTCAGCAAATGCAATGTTCTCAAGTCGTTCTCATTTCGCAGATATGACAATGAATTTTGCAGCAGCAAGTGGTAGACTTGGTGAAATTGGTTCATTCGCCGTTTCTTTTCGTGCATTAAACATTGGTGATATACCAGTTACTACTATGGATCAGCCCGATGGAACTGGACAGATTATCAGTCCAAATTATTTTATCCTTTCTTTGAATTATTCGAAACAATTGACTGATCGAGTATCAATTGGTGCGGGATTTAATTTGATTAATGAAAATATCGATAGAGTCAGTGCAACAGGCTTAAGTTTAGATTTTGGTGTGCAGTATAGAAACCTCTTTGATGTTCCTAATCTTGCACTCGGTGTTGTCGTTAAAAATTTGGGTCCGCAAATTAAATTTGATGGAAATGGAACTTTCGTAACAGCAAACGATCCGAATTCTCAAAGAGGACCAACATTCTATAAATTTGAAACTCAATCATCTGATTTGCCTTCTGAGATGTCAATCGGACTTTCATACTTATATCAATTAGATAGTGAAAACTCATTACAGGTGGCAAGTACTTTCCAGAATAATAATTATACATTTGATAATTATAATTTTGGTCTTGAATATTCATTTAAGAACTTGCTTTTTGTGCGAGCTGGTTATCAATTCTCACCAGGTGCGGATGACAAAACACCGAATATTTATGAAAACTATACACTTGGTGCTGGAATTAACTTAAAAGAATTAAGTGGCCTGGATTTGTCGGTTGATTATGCTTATATCCCTGTTAAATTTTTCGATGCTAATCAGGTGATTGCAATCTCAATTGGGTTCTAAATCTATTTCTTCCTCTAAAATCCGTGCAGCTTTTTAGTTGCACGGATTTTCTTTTTAAATCTTTGCCTCTCCGACAATTAACCTTTTTCAAAATTTTTATTAAAATCTTTAAATCAAATTAAATTCGAAAATTTCTTATTTTCACACATTGAATCGCAACGAAAAATGATATAAACTAAGAGGTTAAAATGAATCACAAACTAATCAATAGAATAATTGGCGGAATTGTTTTTATAATCACTTTTATTGTTTATGCTTTAACTGTGCAACCTTCAGTTTCATTTTGGGATTGTGGAGAATTTCTTGCAGCTTCGTATTATTTGCAGGTTCCACATCCGCCTGGAGCTCCACTATTTCTTTTAATAGGCAGATTTTTTATGATGATTCCTTTTGCTGAAAATCTCGGTTTGCGGATGAATTATGTTTCGGTTTTATCAACTGCTTTCACTTCAATGTTTTTATACTTCATAGTTGTAAAATTGATAACTTTTTACAAAGGTAAAAAACCAGAAAATCTTTTAGAAGCTATTTCATATTATGGGGCGGGGTTATTGGGTGGACTTACTTATTCTTTTCTCGATACAGTTTGGTTCAATGGAGTCGAAGCTGAAGTCTATGCAATCTCGATGTTCTTTGTATCAATTATAACCTGGCTTTTACTTGTTTGGTATGAAAAAGCGGAAGAAATTGAAAATGAAAAAATTTTATTACTGGTGATGTATATTATTGGTCTTGCAAGTGGTGTACACCTATTAAGTGTTTTAGCAATCTTTACTATTGTAATGGTTGTGTATTTTAAGAAATATGAAGTTAATTTAAAATCATTTATTTATATGGGGATTTTTGCAGTCTTTTTTTTCTGGGCTGTCTATCCTGGAATTATTAAATTTTTTCCATCATTATTGGCTAAATTCGGTGGAACAAATCTTACACTTAAACTCTCACTTGTAGTTGCCTTCATTGCTTTACTTGTTTATGGAATGTACTGGACAAAGGAAAATAAGAAAGCGCTTGCATTCCTAGTAATCTCTTCTTTGTTTTTAATTTTTATTGGTTATACTTCATATACAATGGTAATTATTAGAGCTAATGCTCACCCACCAATGAATGAGAATGAACCTGATACGATGAATGAGTTTGTCTATTATATTAACCGAGAGCAATATGGTGATTTTCCGTTATTCAAAAGAAGATACAGTCAAGAGCCTCATCAACAAGGAATTTATTACAATTATTCGAGTGACCTGGATTTTATGTGGCGCTATCAAATAAATCATATGTACAATAGATATTTGTTCTGGAATTTTGTCGGTAGAGAAGGTGATATTCAGGATGCAAGAACCATCCTTTTTGGTAAACCAGATGAAAATTATATTGGCGATCCCCAAAGATTTCCAAATCGTTATTACGCAATACCGTTCATTCTTGGAATTCTTGGACTTTATTATCACTTCAAGCGGGATTGGAAGTTTGCTCTTAGCTTTTTCTCGATGTTTTTATTGATGGGTGTCCTAACAGCTTTATATCAAAATCAACAGGAACCACAACCGAGGGAGCGCGATTACTTTTATGTAGGTTCATTTTTCGTTTTCGCAATCTGGATAGGAATTGCATTTGAAGGCTTATTGCATTATTTGAAAGTAAAACTTGGAGAAAAAAATTTAATTCCTGCTTCTATAGGTTTATTTACAATTGTTTTACTTGCTGTGCCTGTTAATATGGCATTTCAGAATTGGGATGATCACGACCGCTCTAATAATTTTGTACCCTGGGATTTTGCTTATAATATTCTTCAAAGTTGTGAACCGAATGCAATTCTCTTTACAAATGGTGATAATGATACTTTCCCACTCTGGTATTTACAGGATGTCGAAGGTGTCAGAAGAGATGTTAGAATTGTTAATCTGAGTCTGGCAAATACAAACTGGTATATCAAACAAGCAAAAAATGAAGAACCTTATGGAGCCCAGAAAGTACCAATTTCATTCACGGATGATCAAATTGATAGATTGATGCCAAGGGAATTTTCTGGAGCGGATATTGAGATTCCAGTTCCTGATGAAGCAATCCAAAAATTTGGAGTAACTGATTCCTCTATTATCAAAAATAAAAAAATCGTTTTCAGATTAAATCCTCCAATGCAATATGAAACTCAAGTTGGACCGAGAGGAATTATCAGAGTTCAAGATTTAGTAGTTCAGGATATTATTGTTACGAATGCTAAGCAAGGCTGGAAGAGACCTATTCATTTCTCTGTTACCTGTTCGGATGATTCGAAACTTGGACTTGATGATTATATGATTATGCAAGGGATGACTTTTTTGGTTACACCCGTCAAAAGCATTAATCAGCAGACAAATGTTGACATAGTAAAGATGGAGCAATGTTTATTCAATGAGCCGGAAGGTTATTATAAAGATTATCATCTCGGATTTAAGTTTAGAGGTCTCAACACAGGAAAAATTTACTTAGATGAAAATCAACGCAGAATGATGATGAATTATCGAAACTCATTCCTTAGATTGGCTCTTTATTATATGAATTCGGGTGAAAAGCAAAAACTCGCACAAGTCTTAGATGAAATGGAAAAGAAACTTCCAAGAAAATATATTCCGCTTGATTACAGATTACTTTCTGATATTGCAAGTTTATACAAATTAGCTGATAGGGGAGATAGATTTTTGGAAATTGCTGATGAGATTGAACCACTTGCAGAAAAAGATAGAGATAGAAATCCCGGTGATATTTCAAGCTATTACAATCCCTACAGGATTCTGCTCCAGATTTATGAAGGACGCGGAGATGTTTATAAAGAAAAAGGTATGCTTGATAAGGCAAAAGCTAATTATCAAATGGCGATAAATCTTTTAAATGGACTACGTTCTTTTGTGAATGATTCAAGAATGATAGATACAGAAATAAATCGTTTCCGACAAAAAATGAATCTCGAAAATAAAGTAGATACGACCGAGAAAAAGTGAAAATTTTAGTTTTAGCTCTTTCAGGTATTGGTGATGCGT
This sequence comes from Ignavibacteria bacterium, assembly GCA_049699815.1. Taxonomy (GTDB): domain Bacteria; phylum Bacteroidota; class Ignavibacteria; order Ch128b; family Ch128b; genus Ch128b. The sequence goes on from JBNAWO010000056.1 coordinate 8,875, forward strand.
TGATGTTTTCACCTGCAATCTCACTAATCAGGAAACATTATCCTGATGCTGAGATTGATTTACTTTGTATGTTTAAAGGTGTAAAAGATATTTATGAATTTAATCCCAAAATTAGTCGAGTAATTTATTTCAACTTTATGAAAGAGGGATTTATCAAATCCCTCTTTTTTTTATTTAAGCTGAGAAAGAAATATGATGCAACTTTTAATGTGTACCCATCCAATAGAAAGGAATACAATGTAATTTCTTTCCTCATTGGTGCAAAGGAAAGATATGCTGTCAGATATTTGAGGAAGAATACAGTCAATTTTGGTTTCCTGAATAATCAAACAATTATTGAAAATGATTTTCTCCATAATGTGGAAGAAAATTTATTGCTTGCTGGATTATTTTTACAAAATCATAAAATTCTTTATGATGAATGGGTTGGGGGACTCGAAATTTATTTTAATGATGAAGCAAAAAACTTTGCAACAAACTGGTTTAAGGAAAATCAAATTAGTGAAAATGACTTTGTAATTGGATTTCATGCTGGATGTGCAACATTAAAAAATCATATTAAACGAAGATGGGAACCAGAGAAATTTGCAGAACTCGGAAGGAGATTGATTGAAGTATTTAATTCAAAAATTTTACTTTTTGGGGGACCAGACGAATACGAATTAAACACTCGAATCAATTCATTGATGAATAATCAAGCAATTATTGTGAAGACTGAATCACTTCTTCAAACTTCAGCGATAATGAGGCGTGCAAATTTATTCATAACGAATGACTCGGCTTTAATGCATATCGCCTCAGCCTTAAAATTAAATGTGGTCGCAATTTTTGGTCCGACAAATTCAAATTATGTACATCCTTACAAAACAAATTATAAAGTTGCAAAATTAAATCTGGATTGCCAGCCTTGCTTTTATTATTCACCAAAACCTCTGACCTGTTCTCGAAAGGATGTGAAATTTAAATGCATTAAAGATTTAAATGTCGAACTGGTTTTCGAGAAAGTATTAGAATTACTACCTGACCAAAAATAAAATCGTTATTTTAAATTTATAGATTAATGTTTTATAACTTATCTTTTATTGAAGCACAACCAATGAATAATTTGCTCATCATCTTAATCCCATTATTAAAATTAATTGACAATACCATAATCCTTATCTAAATTAATTTTAAAATTTTATAAAAAAATGTTCGATAGAGAAAAACAGATAGTAATTAACAGATATAGTCAGGCAATTTTCCACGAAACAGAAAAAATTTCGGTTTCAGATCTTTTGACCTTGAATATTCCTGAATCAATCAAGCATTACATTCGATTGGAAATTGAAAAAAGAGTTGAAAACGAATTCCGAGAGATTAGGAAATTTTCCAAATTCAACTATGATCACATCAAAGTTAAACCATTGGTTGACGATCTTAAAGTTTTACTTACGCTAACGAAAGAACTTGATAACAATGAATTATCTATTCTTCTAAAGTTTGCATTAGATTTAAATATGGATTATCTCCTAAAACCCTGCGATACTTTAACTTCTTTCGTAATAAGGTACGAGGAATTTCAACCTTTAAGTGTAGTTATGGAACGGTTAAACTATGTAATTGAATATGAATATATTCCACTACTTGTAAAAAAATATTTTGAAAAGACAGCCATTTCTAAAATCAGCAAAGGTGATTTTTTAGGATTGCTATATAAGATTGATAAAGAATACACAAAAGATTTCACAATCTTAGAACATTATAATTTATTTAGCAGATTTAGGAATTTCTTGAATGAGTTAAATTTAGCAATCACTGATATTGCTGAATATGAAGCTTTTGTTATTTATCTAAAAGATAAGCAACAAATAAATCTTGTTGAATTCCTTGAAGAAAACAGAGAGCGGTTCAGAGCTTTTGGCGGAAGTATATTTTCATTTCTTCAATCCATTTTGCATTCGAGTATCTTTGAGAGAAAAGGGGGAGAGAAAAAATCTCAATACAAAGAGCAGCAAGAACCAGTAAAAGTTGAAAGTGAAAAAATCGAACCAGAAAAAAGGTACATAGAAAAAATTGAAGAAGAATTTCTTTCTGATTCTTCGACAGATGTAAATTCAATAAACCAGATCGAAAAATCTCAAGACGATGTTGAGGTTGAAAATAGTAGAATTTCGGATAAGGTTTCACTCAATAAGGTGGAAAATGATTTTCAAGAAGTCGAAGAAATTGAAAAATCAGATTTAGTTCAAAAAAGGTTTAGTCGAAATCTTGATGGATTAATGCCTGCCAGATTGCAAAAGAAAATCATAAAAAAGATTTTTGATAATAATGAATTCGATTTCGTTGAGTTTATGGGAAGACTGAATACGGTAAATAATTGGGACGAAGCATCTTTACTTTTAACTGATTTGTTTGATAAAAAAAATATTCATCCATTTTCTAAATGGGCAATTAAGTTTACAGAGTTCCTATACGAAAACATAAAGTGAATGAACGATGTTCATAGATCTTGTAGAAATTTATGTTAAAGCAGGCAACGGTGGAAGAGGTGCTGTAAGCTTTCGTCGTGAAAAGTATGTTCCGAAAGGCGGTCCTGATGGTGGTGATGGCGGTAAAGGTGGTGATGTAATTCTTATCTCGGATCCAAATATGTCAACTCTACTAGATTACCGATACAAAAGAAAATATATTGCTAAAAATGGTGAACCCGGAATGGGGGCACTTAAGACAGGAAAGAGTGGTGATGATATAATTCTTAGAGTACCTGTTGGAACCATTGTAAAGGATAAAGAAACCGGTAAAGTTTTATTTGATTTTACTGAAGCGGGACAAACTTATATAGTTGCTCGTGGTGGTAAAGGAGGTAAAGGAAATACACATTTCAAATCGCCAACAAATCAAGCACCAAGAAAAGCTGAACCTGGTAAACCAGGTGAAGAAAGATGGATTATTCTTGAATTAAAATTAATTGCAGATGTTGGAATTGTTGGTTTTCCAAATGCAGGCAAATCAACTTTGATTTCGGTCATCTCAGCTGCAAAACCAAAAATTGCTGATTATCCATTTACGACACTTGAGCCTGTGCTTGGACTTGTTCAATATAAAGAATTCAAAAGTTTTGTTGTTGCAGACATACCAGGAATTATCGAAGGTGCTTCGCAGGGGAAAGGACTTGGATTAAAATTTTTACGACACATTGAGAGGACTAAGATTTTGTTGTTTTTAATCTCAGCTTCGACTGAAAATGTTTTTAGTGAATATAAAGTGCTTGTTAAAGAATTGAAATCTTACAGCAAAGAATTATTAAAAAAACCACATCTTGTCGCAATTTCTAAAATGGATTTGATTCCGAATGAAGAAAGAAAAAATTTTGAACAAAATGTAAAATCAAAATTTAAAACAACAATAAAAGGGATCGAAAAACCTAAGAAAATTCATTTTATCTCATCTATTGCAAACATTGGACTTGAAGACCTACTTGATTCACTTGCAGAAATCTTGAGTGAACAGAATAAAACATCTTAATATGACTAACCAGATTAAACTCACAAAAGAAAAATTAATCATCTATCTTATTGTGTTGATAATTTTATTGATTTTAATTTTCATTTTAAGCTTGAGTTTAGGGACTAAAGATTTTTCGTTTATCGAATCAATAAAAATTCTTTTAGGTAACAGCGACGATGATATAAAATCTGAAATAATCCTAAAGCTAAGACTCCCACGAATTTTAACGGCCATGTTGGTTGGGGCTTCATTAGCAATTGTTGGAGCTGTCTTTCAGGCTTTATTAAAAAACCCACTAGCTGAACCATACATTCTTGGTGTATCGAGTGGTGGTGCTTTAGGGGCTATCATAGCAATTTCGATCGGAGTTCAATTGACTGGTATATCTCTGTTTTCTTTTGCTGGAAGTTTATTAACTTTCTTTTTAGTATTTCTTTTTGGAAGAAGATATGGCGAGATTGACCCAAATACTATTCTGCTTGTCGGTGTGATGGTGAATGCTTTCTTTTCAGCATTAATTCTTTTTATTGTTTCGTTTATCGATCAAAGTTTCCGAACAGCTTTATTTTGGTTAATGGGAAATTTATCTTTAACTGATTATTCATCTATTTCATTAATTGCAATTGTTTTCGTAATATCTTCAGTTATCTTTTTATTGTTTTCAAATCATTTCAATCTTATATCGATCGATGAAGAGAATGCTAAACAATTAGGTGTGAATACAGGCGTACTGAAAAATTTGTCATTTATTTTTGGCAGTTTACTTATAGGAGTAATTGTTGCAAATGTTGGAATAATTGGTTTTGTTGGATTAGTAGTGCCCCATTTATGTAGATTAATTTTTGGATATGATAACAGAATTGTCTTACCAACTTCTATTTTTGTTGGAGCAATATTTATGATTCTAGCAGATTTAATTTCACGAATACTCCTTTCTCCAATCGAAATTCCAATAGGTTCAATAACAGCTGTAATAGGTTCACCAATTTTCATATTTTTGCTTAAACATAAAGAATTTTCAAATGGAGGTTGATGAATGAAAAACTTAAATCAGATTAAAGTCCTTCTCTCATTTTTTTTGTTAATGCTTCTTTTTGCAGGTTGTGCGAAGTGGGGTTTGAATATTTTTACAGATCAGGATGAAGTTAATCTAGGGATGCAACTTGATCAGGAAATAAGAAAGAATCCGAAAGATTATCCAGTCTACTCTGGTGATCCTGCAGTTAAAAATTATATTTATCAAAACATCTTTTTACAAATTTTAAATTCACCAGAAATTAAAAAACGAAATGTTTACAAGTATCAACTTGAACTAATTCAAGATGATAATACTTTAAATGCTTTTGCAACTCCCGGTGGCTTTGTTTATGTCTATACAGGAATATTAAAGTATCTGGATAGTGAAGCCGCACTGGCTGGAGTTCTGGCTCACGAAATTGCTCACGCTGAGCGAAGACATGCAACCCAAAATCTTACTTCTTATTATGGAATTTCTATTCTTGCAAGTCTAGTGCTTGGAGAAAATCCAGGTGAGATTGCTCAAATCGCAGCAAATCTTTTTTCTGGTCTAACTTTTCTTGCTAATAGTCGTGCTTTTGAAGACGAAGCCGATGATTATTCAATTAAATACTTAAGAAGTACAAGATTTTATCCCGGCGGTGTAAAATTTTTCTTTGAAAAAATGAGAGATGATAAGTTGATTGATGCAGAACCTTCTAAAATCAAAACATTTCTATCTACACATCCAGATCCAATTGACAGAATAAAAACTGCGGAGGCAAGATTGAGAAATTTTGGAATTCCAATTAAAGATTATAAATCAAACGATCCAGATATATATCGCCAATCATATCAAACAAATATAAGATCAAAGTTAAAGTAAGAGGTTAAGAATGAATTTTTCATTTACAGAAGAACAATTAATGATTAAACAAACAGCGAAAGAATTTGCTGAATCTGAAATTGCACCAACTGCAACTGAAAGAGACATCAAAGGTGAATTCCCTTATGAAATTGTTAAGAAACTCGGTGAACTTGGGTTTATGGGAATGCTGGTCTCACCCGAATGGGGAGGAGCGGGTCTCGATACAATTAGTTATGTCCTTGCAATGGAAGAAATTTCAAAAGTTGATGCTAGCGTTGGTGTGATTATGTCTGTGAATAATAGTCTTGTCTGTTGGGGACTTGAAACTTATGGGACACCTGAACAAAAAGAAAAATATTTGAAACCACTTGCTCAAGGAAAGCTACTTGGTGCATTTGCTCTTTCCGAGCCTGAGGCTGGAAGTGATGCGACAAATCAACATACAACCGCTGAAAGAGATGGCGATTACTGGATATTGAATGGAACTAAAAATTGGATCACGAGTGGAACAACTGCGGATGTTTATCTCGTAATGGCTCAAACAAATCGTCAATTGCGCCATAAAGGTATTAGTACTTTTATAGTTGAAAAAGACTTTCCAGGTTTTGAAAGAGGAAAAAAAGAAGATAAGCTGGGTATTCGCAGTTCAGATACCTGTTCATTGATGTTTAATAATTGTAGAGTTCCCAAAGAGAATTTGATATGGGAAGAAGGTAAAGGATTTAATTTTGCAATGAATACCTTAAATGGTGGAAGAATTGGAATTGCAGCTCAAGCTCTTGGAATTGCTCAGGCATCTCTTGAAGCAGCTGTAAAATATTCAAAAGAAAGAAAAGCATTTGGAAGACCGATTGCCGAACTTCAGGCAATTCAATTTAAGCTCGCTGATATGGCGACAAAAGTTGAAGCTGCGAGGTTACTTACTTTGCAAGCTGCTTCGTTAAAAGATCAAAATAAAGATTATGCAATGCCAGCAGCGATGGCGAAACTTTTTGCATCAAGAACCGCAATGGAATGTGCTGACGAAGCAATCCAAATTCATGGTGGTTATGGTTATGTTAGAGAGTATCTAGTCGAAAGATACTTACGTGATGCAAAAATTACTGAAATCTATGAAGGCACTTCAGAAATTCAGAGAATAGTAATTGCAAGATATTTATTGAAGGATTAAACTTTTATCTAAACAAATCAAGGAGAAAAATTGAGCATCTCGGTGCAAAGAATCAGGGAAATTACGATTGAAGTCCTTAAAGAATTTAGAAATAACATCTCACCCG
>JBNAWO010000057.1:0-15395 GCA_049699815.1 Ignavibacteria bacterium
AGTGAAAGGGGCAGATCCTTTACTCTAATTTTGTTATCGTCACAAATCAACACTGCTCTTTGTAAAACATTTTCGAGCTCACGAACATTTCCAGGCCAGGGATAACGAATAAAGATTTCTATAACTTCTTTTGTAATCGAAGGAGTTGGAACCTTTGCTTCTTGAGAAAATTTTTTGACAAAGTGTTCTGCAAGAATAACAATATCACCTTTTCTCTCACGAAGCGGCGGAACAAGTATCGGAAAAGTTGAAAGTCGGTAGTATAAATCTTCTCTGAACAATTTCTCCTGGACAGCTTTTTTCAAATCTTTATTTGTTGCAGAAATAATTCGTGCCGTAGTTGTGATGGGTTCATTTCCGCCGACTCTTTCGAAAGTCTTATCCTGAATTACTCTTAAAAGTTTGGCCTGAAGACTCAATTCAAGTTCACCAATTTCATCTAAAAAAATTGTTCCGCCATCAGCAAGTTCAAACTTTCCAATTTTTCTTTGAAAGGCACCAGTAAACGATCCTTTTTCGTGTCCAAATAATTCACTCTCTAGTAAATCTTTAGGAATGGATGCACAGTTGACAACAACAAAGGGTTTATCCTTTCTATCACTGTTTGAATGAATTGCTCGAGCGATCAGTTCTTTACCAGTTCCACTTTCACCATAAATCAAAACATTCACATTTGTATTCAAAACTTTCTTCATCAATTTAAAGACTTCCTGCATCCTATCATCAATTGCAATGATATTATCAAATTGATAGATCTTCTGTTGTTCTTCCAATAATGATTTGACTTTTTTCTGTAAATCATAATTTTTAATTGCATTTCGAATGGCAATTTCAAGCTTTGGCAAATCAACTGGTTTTGAAAAATAATCAAAAGCACCAAGTTTTATTGTTTCGACTGCCACGTCAACATTACCTTGAGCTGAAAGCATAATCACAGGTAAATCTGGATTTTGAAATTTGATTTTCTTAAGAAGTTCAACTCCATTAAATTCACCAGGAAGCATAATATCAAGTAAGATCAAATCAGGTTCTTCACCTTCATAATTCAGATAATCATTGGTTGAATTGAAAATTTTAAGTCTATAATTCCATCGTTCTTTAATCCAGTGCTCCATCAAACGAGCAAAATTAACTTCATCATCAATTAGAAAAATTAGTTTTTTCTCCATAATCATCCTTTCCTTAGTTTTTTAATTACATCAATAAAATCTTTAATTCTAAAAGGTTTCGTCATAAAATAATCAGCACCAGATTGCTCAGCACCCTTTCGATAAAAATCAAAATCTACAGAAGATAAAACCACAACTGGTATATTGTTAGTTTTAGGATCATTTTTAACAAAACGACAGAAATTTATTCCATTCATTCCTGGCAATAAAACATCTGTGATAATAATTGCAGGTAAATCTTCCTCGTTTTTTAAATACTCAATTGCCGCTTCGGCAGTTTCTTTTATGATTATATTATAATCCATTTTTTCTAAATGATAAGTAACCAGAACCTGAATTGGTTTTTCGTCTTCGACTAATAAAATTGTTTTTTTCATATTTATTTCGGAATTAAAATTTTAAATGTTGAACCTTTATTAATTTCACTCTCAAACTGAAGTTCGTACCCGTGTAAATCAAGGATCTTTTTTGTAATTGAAAGGCCAAGTCCTACGCCGCGAATTTCTAATCCAGGCCTTTCTACTCGATAAAATCTGTCAAAGATTTTTTCTTTATCTTTTTCCGGGATTCCAATACCAGTATCAGAAACTTGAATTACATAATTTTCTTTTGCCTCAAACAAAGAAATGGTCACCTTTCCACCATCAGGAGTAAATTTTATTGCATTACTGATAAGGTTATTAATTGCCTGTTGAAGCTTGTTTTCATCAGCCTGAATAAAAATTGGTTTTTCCTGTAATTGAATCCCAAAATCAATTTTTGATGCGAGCGGTTTAAATTGTTCAAAAGCACGATTTACAAGTTGTTGTAGCTCTACATTTTTCAATTGCAAGGTTACTGAATTTTGGTAGAGTTGTGAAACATCTAACAAATCATTTATTGTGGCAGCAAGCCTTTTCCCTTCCATTAAAATAATGTCCAAAAATTCGGCGTAAATTTCTTTGGGCAAATTTGGATCGTTCTTCAAAGTTTCAGTAAATCCAATAATTGATGCAAGGGGAGTTCTCAACTCGTGTGAAACACTTGAAAGAAAACTTTCTTTTAGTCTCTCAAGTTCTTCATAAGAAGTTATTAAATCATATTTATTTTGAATTGATTTAGTAGAAGATTTAACAAATTCTTTTTGTTCGAGTGGATCTCTTTCAATATCAGAAATTTCTTTTAATTTGAATAAAAATACATACCTGAAGTTCTTATTTATTTCACCATTAATTTTATAGGCTTTTACATCAAAAGGAATTCTTTGATTAAAACTTAAAGTAAAATTTAGAATACCGTTATAGACACCTTTCTCTTCTAGAACATTAAAAATGGAATTAAATTCCCCTTCGTTTAATCTGAATAATTGATCAATCTTCACATCCTGAAGCAGGATTTCGTCTCTATTTGCTGAATTGCATAATTGAGACAAAACTTTATTGTATAACTCCACTTTACCATTTTGATCTGTAATAATAATCATATCGAATTCTTTTACTCCTTCATTAAGAATTTTTATTAAATCAAAAGTTTTATTTCCCATTTTCTTCTCTGATTTTCTCTTCGAACGATTCTTTATACTCATTGAAGAAAATAATGAATTCCAATATTTCAAGATAAAAACTAAATGTATATCTAATAATTCTTGTCAATCTTACACCAAGCAGCTTATTTAAAATTAACAAACTCGCAATCATCCCAATTACTAGAGAAATTAAACTCCCAAATGCCGCACCAATCAATCCAAATCTTGGAATTAAAAATAAATCTAAAATGAAATTAATCAAAAGAAGATTCATCATTAAACTAAAATTGAAATGAGGTTTTTCTAAGGCTTCAGCTGTAATTACAAAATATTTTATAAACGGTTTGAACAAACTAAAAAGTAAAATAATATAAATAGCTGGAATTGCATCTAAATATGCTTCAGTAGCAATTGTTTTGACAATTGGTTCTGCTAAAATTATTAAAACGACTAATGATGGAATTACAAATGCGAGTATCAATCCGACCGATCTTTCATAAAGATGTCTTATCCCTTTAGAACCAACTGTTTGAAACCTTTGTCCTGATTTTGGATAGATAATAGAGGCAACAGAGGTCATAGGTATATCCGAAAAATTTCCAATTCGCATAGCTGTGTTGTAAGTAGCAACAACTCTAGTGTTGAAAAAATATCCAAGTAAGATTTGATCGATATTTGTAAAAAGTATAGAAATCACATTGCCGCCAAAAACATATTTTCCAAAATTAATTAACTTCTTGAGCCACTTAATATCAATCTTTTTTGAAATTTTAATTGATTTTCTATTGGCAATTAATAGATAAATCCCGCCAGCAATAACTGCAACTGATTGAAGAAAAGGCAAATAATAAACAGGGAAATGCGTTTTTGAAAAAACTATAAATGCAATCATTCCAATGAAAAGAGAGTTGCGTATTAAATTGCTGTAATATTGATTTCTAAAAGAAAGATTAGCTTGTTCGATTGCTGAAAAATAAAGAAATGGAATTTGACAGAATGCATAAATTGGATAATAAATCAATAACTTATAAAATTCATAGCTTGACCAGATTTTACCCACAAAAGGTGCAATCAAATAAATAAATATCATTAATATTAAAGTAAATAAAATGTGCAAAAATAGTGAGCCGCTTAATACTTTTGAGTATTCACTTTTTGTTTCTTGTGTAGAAGCATAACGAACAAGTGCATTAGTTACAAAACCGGCACGAGCAACATCGGCAAAAGAGGTTACAGCCAGATACAACGCCCAGGCGCCAAATTCCGATTTATTGTAAAATCTGACTAACAAAATAAATCCTGCAAATCCTGAAATAAACAAGATAACATTAGTCAAAAAAGAATAAACTCCGTTCGGCAGCCAGTATTTTTTAATTTCTGTCATTGAATTTCAGCTTCTCATAAATTTTGTAAAGCTCTTGAATTTGATTATCGATATTAAATTTTTCTTCAATTGTTTTTCGAGCATTCGAACCAATTTTCGAATACAACTTTTCATCATCAGCAAGTTGAAGTATTTTATTTGCAAAGTTTTCCAGATTGAGATTCTCACAAAATCCATTGAACCCACTTTCAACTATTTCATTCATATTTGGAATATTTGAAACGACTACCGGCAAACCACAAGACATAGCTTCCAGAACTCCATAAGGCATTCCTTCCCAGAATGAAGGCAAAACATAACAATCAATTACATTAAGATATCTTTCAATCTCAAAAGAAGGAGCTAAAACTTTAACCAAATCACCTAATTTGTTCCTCTGAATTTCCTCTAGAATTTTATCTTTCAACTCGCCATCACCTATCATTAGAAGTTTAAATTTTTTACCTGATTGAGAACCTTTATGATTTAAATTTTTAATTAGATCAATCATAAAGAATGGATTTTTTTGATGAGTAAAACGAGTAAAGTAACCAATTACAAAATCATCATCATTATATCCGAGTTCAGAACGAAGTTTATAATTTTTACCAGGGTAAAATATTAATGTATCAACTCCATTTTTAATCAATAATTTTTTAGATGGATTTATAAAACTTCCAACTTCATAATCAGCCTGTGAAACTAAAATTACTTTATAAGCAAATGAGCAAATTATTTTTTCAACAAATTTTCTGAATGCGAATTTCAATTTGGTAAGTTCAGGATGAAACGACCAGCCGTGAATAGTATAGATTATTTTTTTTCGATTTATTATTGCTGGAATTAAAATCAGAGCTGCTCCTTTAGTTCCGTGCGCGTGAATTAAATTTATCTTCTCATTTCGAATGATCTTAATAAGTTTTAAAATATTTGAAATTAACTCAGACTTCCTTTTTGATAATAGATAAAATTTTATACCCGATGACTGTGTATAATCACTTAAAAAACCAGAACTCAGACTTACAAGAACAGGTGTAAATTGTTCTCGGTTTATTGAATCAAATATATATTTTATGTGAGTCTCTCCACCACCAAACTCAGCTTGTCTGATTATGTACAAAATTTTATAGCCCGTCATTTTTGTTCCAATGATTTAGAATCCTGCAAAACTTCATCAATTGTTTTTGAATGATAATGTTCTGTTCTCAATGAATTCTCTTTTGCCTCTCTCAAACGAAATATTGAAAAAAGTTGATTGATAAAAATCAACGGCAAAGATATAAGTAACTCAAATGAAAGAAGTTTATTTATTCTTAAAATGTTTGCAATGATTAGACTAAAAATTATCAACGCAGCAAAAAGAATGATTGAACAAACTGGACAAAACCATAAACCCGCAATCACTAAAATCAATGAAAGAAAATAAAGTAGATTGATCGGCGGTCTAAGAGTTTTTAATCCAAAATGAATTTGATTCAAATTAAAGTGAAAAATTCCCGTCAGTAAAATCTTTATCCCATAGTTAATCGAATTATAAAAGTGATAGTAAAGCCATCTGGTTCTTTGTCGGATATAATTTTCCCTTGAGCTAATTTTTTCGTCAAAGACAATGGCGGTTTTACAAACTTCAACTGGAATATTTTGGAGCATTAATTCTGATTGAAGAATTTTATCGAAACCCCCTTTTGTATTAATCTCTGGAATAATTTGTTTGAATAAATCCGTTCTAATTGCAAAACCAGAACCGCTTAATGTTCCACTTAATCCCAGTTTTGATGGAGCGATTCGATCAAGTTGGTTATAAACGAAATCTGTCATCGCATCTAACTTCTCAAATTTTGAATTGAGATTTTTCGGTAAACGCAATCCCTGAATAACTTTTGTTTTTTCAGTAATAGATTTGTTTAGTTCTTTTAAAAAATCATGATGGACAAGATTATCGGCATCAAGAATTATCACAAAATCAAAATTATCTGTAAGATCAATTGCCTTTTTCAGAGATTCGATTTTGGAGTGGGCTTCTAAATTAACATCTAAAATCTTGATTTTGTGTTTGATGTTTTTAAGAACTCTTTCATCACAACCATCATTAAGCAAAACAATATCTAACAAATCTCCAGGATAATTTAGTTTTTCTAAAGCATCTACAGTTGAAAGTAAAATATCTCCTTCACCAAAAGCTGGAATTAAAATCAAAAACTTTCTTTTTTCATTTGAATTAGTTGAGTTCCTCTTAAAAAACAAAGAAAGAATAAAAAGAACGATCTCGTAAAAAATCAGGGTGAAAATTAAAATGAAGAAAAACTCAAAAATAATTTTAATCAAGAAAACCATCTAAGATTGAAACCTTCCTTTTTAAAATGATACACTCTATTCTAAATTATCGAAAAATGAGAAAAGATGTTGAACCATTTTGAGAAAATAGAACTGCAGCGAAAGGGAGCTGAAGGCTGCAGTTCCGGGGTTTTGGACTTAAAGTCCAAAAAACTTAGTTGAGGGGAAAAAGAGGTGATTCAAAAATCTGAATTGTAAATAATTCCTCTCCAGAATTGAAATAGAAAGTCCTCACTCGAGAACTTTCTATTTCGTCAGAATTTTCCCTGCACAAAGGAGAGCGCGGAAAACTTAACAAAGAGAAATCATTATGTGTTTTATGGGTGATTTTATTTTTAAGGGTGATAAGATGACACTCCTGATTTTTATTTTCTAAAACCTTTGAAGGCTTCAACCCAATTTCAATTAAAGCTTCAATGATTTTAGCTTCAATTTCTTTCATCAATTTATTTAATTCTAAGTTTTTCATAACATCAGTGTATTTTCAAATTCAGTGCCTGATAAAATTTTTCAAATTTTGAGCCTTTATAAATCAAACCTGTCTCAAATTGACAAGTGTTCAAAGTTGGAATCCTTCAATTCTTTACCACTTCGCATCTGCTGAACTAGATTTCTAAGGAATGATAAAATGAATATCTTCGATTTATTTATGTTTATAAATTTGTAATTGTTAAGATTTTTAAGAATTTCATCAATGTTGTTTTCTTGTGATGATATCAAAAATAATCTTGTGATTTCTGTCAGATCAGAAAAAATCTTTTCAACAAAAGATCTCTGAAATGATTTAATCATATCATAATTAATCACAACAAACTCGGGTGAATTTTCTTTAATGATATTTAAGAAATCAAACACATTGTTACACAAATAGACATAAACTTCTGGTTGAAATTTTGAGACTTTATTTTTTATTTCTAACAAATTTCGATCTTCATCAAAGTAAACTATTCTGGCAGCTGGATTTCGTAATTTTATGATGACCTTTGTCTCCTTTTGACTCTGTGTTTCGATATTCAGCTTACCGTGATTGGATTGAATTATATCATAACAAAATTTTAAACCAAAGCCTGTACCTTTTTCGCCCATTGTTCCAATTTGAATTTCAAAGTTGTTGGAGGCTTTTAGTTGTTTCAGATATCTTTCAGAAAAGCCAATACCAAAGTCTTGAATTTGAATTATTGAATAATCCCTCTCCTCATTGGCTGAAATAATGATCTTTCCATTTTTATGAGAAAATTTAATAGCGTTAGATAGAATATTTGATAGAACAATTTTAAGATAATTTTTATCGAAGAAAACTTTTGTTCTTCTATCAATTTTCAAATCAATTTTGAGTTGCTTCTGATGAATCTGCCCGCTAAAACCTGAAATTATTTTATTTACAATTGAATAGAGATCAAGGAAATTTGGAGTGAATTCAAGTAAACCAGATTCAACTTTTGACCAATCAAGTAAATCATGGATCAATTCAATTTGCTGCTTAGCTGAATCATAGATATATTTCAAATACTCTTTCTTTTGTTCTTCATCTATTTCGATACCATCGTTAAGTAGATTGATAAAGTTTAAGATTGTATTGAAAGGCGCTTTTAAATCATGCGAAACTATTGTTAAAAGTCGGTTTTTATCATTATTTAATTTTTGTAAATGACGCTCGTTAATTTTTAATTCTGTTATATCAATTCCAGCTCCCGTAAATATTATTTTTTTATCACTTTTTTCTTTTAGTGTTAATTCAAATAAGAAGATTTTCTCACTTTCATCTGTATCTAATTCAAATTCAAACTTCAGATTATTGGTGAAATTAAACTCGATAACTTTTTCAGAAAGTATTTTCAAAAATTTTTGGAAGGTCTCTGATTTATCTATTTCATCTTTTACCTGAAGCAGTTCATCATAAAATCTTTGTGAGACTTTAAAAAATTTTAATTCCGAATTTGAAAATTCAGCTTCAAAAAATGGAATTGCGATTTCATTAATCACTCTAGGTGACTGCATTTCTGATCGATTGATTTTTGTATAAACATTTATTTGTATTAGTTCTTCCTTTTCATTCAAGACCGGGATTAAAATCTCCCTGACATCAAAGTTTTCGTTGTTTTTATTTCTGATGGAGTAAGATGATTCAAAAACCAGGTTATCATTGACTATTCTTCTTGAAGGTTTTGGTTTGTCATAATTTTGTATCAGGTTGAGCCAGAGTTTCGGATTGAGATAGAAATCTGATTGCTTATAACCAGTTAAATGCTCAATATTTGGTGTAACAAACAGAAGTCTTTGTTCGGGAATAGAATAAGCCCAGTAAACTTCAGAATCTGCAAAAATTCCCGAATTAACAGGATTTTCTTCCGAAAAAACAGTAGATATTTGTTCCATAATTTTACCTTATGAACTGTGGTTTTGAATTCTTATCGATTATTTAAATGAACAAAATTGTTAAAGTACAAGTAATATTAGTCATAAATTGTGCCAGTAGGCTTTTGTTACCTAAATTCTTTTATCAAATAGAACAAGACGAAAAATATATTATCTATAATTTTAATTGAAAATATTTTATTGATTAGGGTTCAAAGGTGCAAGTCATTAAAGCGAATTATAAACTGGTAAGAGTTGTTAAGAAAGTTTTTAAAATTAAAGGAACAAGAAATTTTTAAGGAGAAGTGAGGAAAATTTCATTATAGTAAATATTTAATCTAAATGTTTTTAAAATAAACTAACTTTATCAGGTTATTTTACTTTTCCCTTCTTAAATTTTACGGTAAATGTTGAACCCACACCTTTCTTGCTTTCAACTTTAATATCACCGCCAAGCAATTCAACATACTTTTTCGTTATTGCGAGTCCAAGACCTGTTCCCTCAAATCTTCTTTTGTAAGAAACATCTTCCTGACTGAAAGGTTTGAATAAATGTTTTAAATATTCTTCTGAGATACCAACTCCTTCATCTTTAACTATAAATTTAACATAATCATTTTCTTCGAAAGCTTTAATTTGAATTGTTCCTCTTTCACTGTATTTAATAGCATTTGAAATTAAATTTTCTAAAATCCCTTGAAGACAATAATCATCTCCAACAATAATCAAATCTGAATTGGGTAAATTGATTTCAAGATTTAATTTTTTCTCTTCAGCAAGAATTTTAAGTACTTGAACAGTTTCATTTATGTATTTTTTCAAATCAAGATCTTGAATTTTTATATGAAATTCTCCGGCTTCAAGCTTGGACATTTCAATTAATTGATTAATCGTATTCAAAAGTCTCCGCCCGCCTTGTTCAATCGATTCAAAATATTTAACAAGATTTTCATTCGTTGGATCAAAAAATAAATCTTTCAGAACCTCAGTGTATCCTAAGATTGCATTAAGGGGTGTTCGAATTTCATGCGATATTATAGAAAGGAAACCGCTCCTCAATCTATTAGCTTCCATCGCTTCGTCTCTTGCCCGGATAATTTCTTCCTTTTGTCTAAGCGATTCTATTGCAAGTGCGATAGAAGTGGCTGCTGATTTTAAGATGTCAATTTCTACCAGCCCCCATTCTCTCTCATTAACACAATCATCAAATCCTATAAATCCAAAAAATTCATCTTGAATAAAAATTGGAATTAAAAGAATTGATTTTATATCCTGCGATTCAAGAATTGTTTTTGCTGGTTCATTTAGCTCTCTTATAATTGCTGTCCAGAATCCATTTTTAATAAATTCATTAACTAAATCAAATCCCAGAATCTCATACGGTAGATTTTGTAAATCAAGTTTATCTATTTGTGGAGTAATTCCTTCATTGCACCATTCAGCAATTTGACTCATTAATAATTTCCCATCTTCACTTAATGAATTTTCAAAGACATAACAACGACTTGCTTCACTCAGTTTTCCAAGTTTTTCAACCATATAATTATAAAAGTCTTTCAAATCACTTAAAAATATAAGTGACTTTTGAATCTCAACAAGTGCTTCAAGGAATTTTTCTCGTTTTAAAATTTCTTCTTCATGCTTTTTAATTTCATTAATATCTGTAAGAATTCCTATCGAGCCAATTAATTTGCCATTTGCATCGAGATAAGGGAAGGAGTGATCTCTAACCCATTTCTTTTCACCGCTTTTGGTTCTAATAACATAATCGGCAAGATATTCTCCAGTTTCGCCTTTAACTCTTTCCTCAATCAATTTATTCTTGATTTTATCAGAATGAAAGATTAAATAAATCTCTTCAACAATTGTATTAAATCCAATTTCATTTATCTCTTCCGGTGTATAACCAGTGAGTTTAGTTACAACCGGACTAATGTACTCATATTTCATAGTTGAATAATTTAATTTATAAATAACATCACCCGTTTCTTCAGCAAGAATTCTATATTTCTCTTCGCTTTCTTGAAGTTTCTGGTAAGCATCTAAGGTTTGAGTAATATCATGATAATTAATAACAAAACCGCCAATTAAAGGATCATCCACTAAATTTGTGATAGTAGCTTCAAGCCAGATCCAGTGTCCTAATTTATGCTTTGCCCGAAATTGAATTGTTTTTTTATCACCGAGTTTTTTTAGTGAATCAAGAGTTTGTTTTACCAGTTCAAGATCATCTGAATGAATTAGTTCTAATGGGTTCTGACCAATTCTTTCATCGACTGAATAACCAAGAACATTTAATGTTGCAAAGCTTACGTACTTATTCTTAAAGTCTTTAGAAACTATTAAAGTCACATCACTTGAATTTTCCACAAGCTTTTTAAACCTCTGTTCACTATCCAGTATAGTTTTTTCAAACTCAACTCGTTGTAGTGCATTCAGCAAGATTTCGGCAAATATATTCACTAATGTCTCATCTTCATTTGTCCATTCTTTCATTTGATTAATTGTCATAAAGCTTAAAAATCCTTTTAACTCACCTTTATAATATAAAGGCTTCCACAATATTGATTTAATCCCTTGCTTATGCAATTCTTCTTTTTCTTTTTGAGCTTCAACCGGTAAAAGTTCTATATCTTTACATTTGAATAATTTACCGGTCGATATAATTTTATAAAGAAATGGGAACTCCTCTGATAAATTTAAGAACTGGTATTTTTCTAAAAGAGGAACTAGTCCAAATTGAACCCACTCATAAGTGCAGTTATAAAAATTTGTTAATTGATCTCTTTGAAAAATTCTAATTCTATCGACTTTAAGATGATTACCAAGTCGACTCATTATTTTATTTAATTGCTCACTAAAATTCTGATTGCTCAGGTGAATTAATTCAGATGCAAGTTCTGTGAGCAACTTTTCATTTTCAAACTTACGCTGCAACTCAATCAGAGATTTTTTTCGTTCAGTGATATCTCGAACGGAACCAATTAAAAAATTTAATTTTCCAATTGAATAAGCTTTTGCATTTACTTCAACATCGAACAGAGTTCCATCTTTTTTACGATGTTTAGATTCATAAAGATAAAAATCAGCCTCTTCAATTTTCTTAAACCTCTCAAATAACTCATTCATTTCATCTACTACACAAACGCAATCAATCGTTTTTCCGATCAATTCTTCTGGTTTATATCCATAAAGTCTTTCAACTGCTTTATTTGTCTTTACTATTTCACCTTTTGAATTCAAAATAAAGATTACATCATTAGTTTGAGAGAAAACAATTTCAAATTCTTTTTCGAGCGTTTCTCTTTGTCTTTCTTTCTCAATTTCTTCTTCAGATTTTTTCTTATTGATTCGATATACTGTAAAAAGAAAGAATGCACCAAAGCTTAGCAACGAAAATATTAAAGCTAATACAACGATTACTGACCTTGATCTAAATTCTCTAAAAATTTCTGTTTTGTTTTCTTTTGTGATTAATAAAAGATTTGTTCTGGGGATCTTCTGAAAAATTGCAATTACGGGCATGCCAGCATAATCCAGTCCATCATAAACACATATATTTTCATTTTGAGGAAGATTTATCCAGCAAATGTTGTTTTCAATATTTTCAATTAAACTGTAGGGCTCAATTCGGACTTTTCTTAAAAAACTTAAATAAATGATGTAATTTTCTTCTTTCTTAACTAATAGAATTTCTTTCGTACTGTTAGGTTCGAGATACTCAATTCTTGGAATGATTGTATTCAATGCATCGTATTGAAATCGAATATACCCTAAGAATTTTTTTGTTTTATTAGAATTCTCATAGATCGGATATTGATATGCGTAAACAACTCCCGTCGTTTTTTCTTTGAATAAATCAATAAATACTTTAGACGATTCTTCTTTTGAAAAAATTTTTAATGTAAGTGAATCAACTTCATAAGGTGGGATTTTAAAACTAAATAGAATTTTCCCTTCAGGATTTATAAATAGAATATCTTCGAGACTTTTGATCAATTTAACTTGATTAAAAAATTTGAAGATATCTTCTACATTAGCCTTCTTCTGATAAAGCGAAACAATCTTCTCGTGGAAAAACTCTGCGTTTACCAATTCTTCTAATTTGTATTCTTGCTCATTAATAAAATTAGAAATTTCACTGGCTTTGACAGAAGAAATGTTTTTTAACTCTTTAATTTTACTTTCTTTTACATCAGTGTAATCATTTATTAAGTAGTTAGCAATAAACCCAACTACTAAAAAAGAAATAATTAAATAAATGATTACATAAATTGGTGGGATTTTATGAAAATAATCGGTCACCTTCATATTTACCTCAAGATTATATCTTTGTTAAAAATAATTAAAAATGGCATAAGAGTAAATAGTAGATCGATTATTGAACTAATGAGTAAATACTTACCTTTAATAGAGATAAATTTATTTAAGTATTTTAATAATCTTTTTAATGAACAATTTTTTCTCATTTTTAAATCAATTAGAATTTGAGATTAAATTCACCCCAATTCTTGATTAAATTAGACTTAAAAAATTCAAAAAAAAAGAAAGATGCAAGCACGAGTTAAAAAATTAAATACCAAACAACTCAACATTTCAGGTAAGTATATTGCTTACATAATGGAAGCAAGCCAGAGAGCTTACTATAACCACGCTCTTGAGTTTGCAATAATGCTTTCAAATGAATATAAAAAACCGTTGATTGTGGTTTTTAATCTTACAGACAAATATAAATTCAGCAATCTTCGTTATTATACCTTTATGCTCGAAGGTTTAATTGAGCTTAAGAAAATTTTTAAGGAAAGAGGAATCAAATTTTTGATTAGAAAAGCTGATTATGTTTCTGGATCGGTCGAAATTTCAAGAAATGCTGTTGCACTTGTCACAGATAGAAATTATTTAAGAATTCAAAGAAATTGGCGAAGCAGACTTGGTCAGCAAATTGAAATCCCACTTTTTGAAATCGAAACTGATGTTATAGTTCCAATTGAATTAGTTTCAAACAAAAAAGAACCATATGCGGCCACAATTAGACCCAAAATTTTGAAACTTCTTGATCAATTTCTTGAACCAGTGACTCACCAGGATTTAAAGGTAAAATCAAATTCATTCGAAATTGAAGAACTTAATTCCAATTCAGTAGATGAAATTATCTCAAATCTTGAAATAGATAAATCAGTTAAAGCAGTTTCAGAATTTTATCAAGGTGGTTATGAAAATGCCCAGAAGTTTCTGAAAATTTTTATTGAAATGAAATTACCACATTACAAAGAATTCAGATCAGATCCGACCAGAGATTTTCAATCAGAATTGAGTCCCTACATTCATTTCGGCCAAATATCAACACTCCAAATCCTTTTAGAAATTTTGAAGAATTATGATCTAAAAGACGAGAATGTGCAGACTTTTATTAACGAAGCGGTCATCTGGCGAGAGCTTGCAAGAAATTTTTGTTTTTACAATTCTCTTTATAATCAATATGATGGCATTCCCGTTTGGGCAAAAGCAACTCTTGAAGAACATCTTAAAGATAAAAGAGAATTTATTTATTCACTCGAAGATTTTGAATTTGCAAAAACTCATGATCCTTATTGGAATGCAGCACAAATTCAATTATTAAAAACTGGCAAGATGCATAACTATATGAGAATGTACTGGGCAAAGAAATTAATTGAGTGGACAAAACATCCAAAAGATGCATTTGATTTTGCTTGTTATTTAAATGACAAATATGAATTAGATGGAAGAGACCCAAACGGTTACGCAGGGATTTCCTGGTGTTTCGGGACGCATGATCGCCCCTGGTTTGAGCGAAATATCTTTGGCAAAGTAAGATATATGAACGACAAAGGTTTGGAAAGAAAATTTGAGATGAAAAAATATCTGGAAAAGTATTCAAGCTTATAAAAAGAGAACTTTGTCTTTTTTTGCAAAGTAGAAGGCAAGTGAACAAAAGTTCTTTTATAAATTTGTTCTTCGTTTTATAAATAAATTCACGGTTATTAAATTAAAACAATAAATGAGGTTGATTATGAAAAAGATTTTACTCTTTACGGTTTTGCTTGTTATTTCTATTCTGATTAATTCTTCTATGGCTCAATCCCTCTTTTTTTGTGAAGGAGTTGATAAAGACGGAAATGCAATTACTCCCACAAACTCATTCACTATAAGTGAAAAAGGTGGATATCTCTATTTCCTTGTTGATCTGGGTTATGAAATTGGAACAGACGAAGTCTATTATGAAATTTATCGAGTTGATTCAAAAGGGAAAGAAATCTATGAAAAAACTATTTATAAAGATGTAGATCCGAAATCGAAAAAATTTGCTCACCAGATTATGTTTTCATCACCAGGTAAATACAATATCTATGTTTATAAGGGAGATGGTATTTATTTAACATCAAACTCACTCCGAATTAATCTTAAATAAAATCTGGAAAAAAAATGAGATACTTTATACCCTTTTTACTTTCTATACTAATTGCAGCCTGTACTGCACCAATCAAAAAAGAAACTGACGAAAAGAAAGAAATTAAGCTCGAAGAGTTTGAACTTGATAATATTAAAGATGCGGAAAAAATTCTCGAGTTAGATGAAGTAAAAAATGTTCTATCAAAGACAAAAATTGAATCTGAAAAACTTGAAGAACTAATTGAAAAGCCAATGTATG
>JBNAWO010000058.1:0-15310 GCA_049699815.1 Ignavibacteria bacterium
CTCAAAACCACAATGGGGATATTACGGAACATATACTAACTCAAAGGGGCAGGTTGTTAAATATAGTTTTTATGAGAGAGAAATTTTTGGAGGACCTGGAATTGGAGAAGTGCAAAGTCTTGGAATAAATATCGGCAACAACTTTGAAATGAAAATTAAACCATCAAAATCAGACACATCACATCAAGAAAGAAAAATTCAATTAATGAATTTAAATGCAAGTGTTGCTTATAATTTCGCTGCAAGTGAATTTCGTCTCTCAAATATTAATTTTAATTTTTATTCAAATGTGGGAACATATTTCAGTGTAAACGGAGGTTTGACATATGATCCTTATGTCTATGATAAAAACTTACGACAACGAATAAATAAATTAATGATCAGCGAAGGTCAAGGACTTGCGAGATTGACAAATATGAATTTAAGTTTCAATCTTAATCTCTCTGGTGAACAGCTAAAATCAAAGAAAAAAGATGAACAAGCTGATACAACAGGGAGATTTGAAGAACTACCAGTTGGTTTTTATTCATCTGTTCAAAGAGAAGACATTCCCGATTACTCAATCCCATGGAATTTATCGTTTGGATTTTCATATTCAATTAACAAACCAACTTCTGATTTGAGTTATCGAAGTGCTAATATGAATTTTGCCTTAAGTTTCAATTTGACAACGCAATGGAAATTTTCCGTAAATGGTGGTTATGATTTTGAACAAAAAAAACTGACTGCACCTTCTGTTAGAATTTCGAGAGATTTGCATTGTTGGAATATGAATTTCGATTGGTATCCAACTGGATTTTATAGAGGATATCGTCTCGAAATTCGAGTTAAAGCACCGCAGTTGCAAGATTTAAAAATCACAAAACAAGGTGGAGTTTTCACTCGATAAGGGGTTAAAAATGAGAACTTATTTAATTGATGGTAATAATGTAATTCACACTGAAAAAGATTGGGAAAAAATATTTTTAGAAGATCCTGAACGTGCAAAAAACTTACTCGTCCAAAAAGTAGTTGATTACTTTCAAGATAAAAACAACAATGCAATAATTTTCTTCGATGGATTCAATTTTATTCATTCTCATTCGAGACGAAGCAGAAATGTTGAAATCAAGCACGCAAAAAACAAAACCGCAGATGAGACAATTCTAATCACAATTGAAAAATCAAAAAACACAAGAAATCTAATAGTTGTGAGTAATGATGCTGAAGTAATTAGAAAAGCAAAATTATTTCAATGCAGCCAGAAAAGTTCTGAAGAATTCATTAGAGAATTGATTAGATCAAATAAATCTTCTGACGGTTCAGAGAAACCAAATCCGACAAATTCAGAAATTGAAGATTGGCTCAAGCTTTTTGAGCAAAATAAAAAAGAGAAATAAAAATTTAAGCGTAAAAATATCTTCAGACTAAAAGAAGTCAACAAACTCAATGGATTTTTAAAGACTGGAATCGTTTTACACTTCTCATCAAGAATCACAAACTCTATGGTCTCATAAAAACTAATAATTAATATTCAGTGGTTATATCCCGACCAGTTACTGGATCAAAAAATCTAAACTCATCAACTTTTAATGATACATCAAGTTCAACACTTAAAAGAACTCTAAATTTAAATCGCCAGCGAATATATCTTGGAATAAAACCTTTCAAAATTTCTTTTTCAAGGAATGGATTGATTTTCAAAACGACCTTAGGTAAAAATTTTCCAAATTTAAATCTTCTTAACCAGTGTTCGATATCTTTTAACAAACTCTCTTTCGAAATTAAAATTCCAGTCCCACCACAAGTTGGACAAACATCTCTTGTCCTTTGAAAAATGCTTTTTCTGACTCTCTGCCGTGTAATTTGAACAAGACCAAATTCAGTCATTGGAAGGATTGAAACCTTTGCCCGGTCTTTACGAAATTCTTTTCTTAATTCATCAAAAACCTTCTTTTTATTTTTTTCTTCTTCGAGATCAATGAAGTCAATAATTATAATTCCGCCAATATCTCTCAATCTTACTTGTCGACAAATTTCTCTAGCTGCCTCAAGATCAATTTTAAGTGAATTTAATTCCTGATTCATCGAAGCTGCATATTTACCAGTATTAACATCAATAACTGTCATAGCTTCAGTTTGATCAATAACTATGTGACCGCCACTTGGTAAAGGGACTTTTCGCGACATTGCAATTCTTAACTGAGGTTCAATTCCAAATACATCAAAAATTGGTTCTTTGCCTTTGTAAAGTTCAATTCTATCTTCAAGCTCAGGATGAACCTGATGCAAATAATCTCTTAATTGTTTATAAACTTTTTTTGAATCAACTACAATCTTAGAAACATCGTAATTAAATAAATCACGAATTACGCTAGAAGTTGTGCTTGCATCTTTATAAACTAAAGCGGGGGCTTTTTCGTTTTTAATTGTTTGTTCAATTTCTTTCCAGATATTTAATAAACGATTGAGTTCTTCTTTTATCGTTTCTTCATCTTCGTTTGCAGCTACAGTCCTGACAATTACTCCAAAACCTTCTGGAATTATAGAGCGAACAATTTTTCTTAATCTTTTTCTTTTTCTCGGATCGTGAATTTTTTTCGAAATACCAATTTTGTAATCAAAAGGAAGCAACACCAAAAATCTGCCCGGTAGAGTTATTCTGGTAGTTACTCTAAACCCTTTATTTCCAACTGGCTCTTTTGTAACCTGAACTATTATTTCTTTTCCCTTTTCGAGTTTGGGAAGATTTTGAATTGTTCTATGAAAATTTGACGAAGTTTGAATTGGAATTTTTTCGTGATTGTTTTCTTCGTCCTCTTCTTCAAGGTCGACATCTGTATCTTCCTCACCAATTAATGCGTTAAGTTCTTCAATTTTTGGATCGATATCTGAAAAATGTAAAAATGCATCCTGTTTATGCCCCACATCGATAAAAGCTGCTTTGATGCCAGGAATAATTTTAGCTACTCGACCAAGATAAATGTCCCCTACTGACCTTTGTGAATCGGCTTGCTCGACAAAATATTCTGTCAATAAGCCATCTTCTGTAATGGCAATTCTTGTTTCGTCGCCAATTGTATTTATAATTATCTCTTTGTTCATAAACTAACAAAAACCCTTTTATTGTTTCACTTAAGAAAAACTCTTTTAAAATCTTTTTTGATCGAATTAAAATTGAATTAAAACCCCTTTTATAGGCCACATTTAATATCTGATGGATTGAAAAAGTTTTCAATTCATTAGAAATTAAATATTTTTCAAAATTTCTAATCGAAGGTTTAATTTTTGAGTTAAAATAAGTTTGATTAAAGAACTTCGGTAAATCCTTTTTAGAGAAATTAGAATTTACTCCTTTATAAAAAATCGAAGAGAGAGTGTCGACTAACTCCCTCTTCAAAATATTCAAGTTTATCTTCGTATTTAATTTAATCGCAACTAGAAATTCTAAAACACAGGTTAAAACTTCATTATCATTCCAAACCATAAAAAAAGAAACCGCTTTAATTTTTTGGTGGTTGTGGTTTATGCTTTGCAGGTGGTGGAATTAGAATTTTTCTACTGAAAACCAGCCTTCCATTATCTTCAATCTTAATTAATTTTACTTCTATCTTTTCACCGACCTTAAAGTAATCATCAATTTTATTTACTTTTTTATGATCAATTTGTGAAATATGAAGTAATCCTTCAACACCTGGTGCAATTTCAACAAAAGCACCAAAATCAACAATTCTTTTTACAGTGGCTTTATAAACTTTACCAATCTGAGGCGGTTCAGTCAATAATCTGATTCTCGAAATTGCTTCTTCAATACCTTCTTCATTTGTTGAAGCTATGTTCACAACACCATCTTCTTCAATGGCAATTTCTGTCTTTGTATCTCTCTGAATTGATTGAATTATTTTCCCGCTCGGACCAATAACAGCACCAATTTTATCTATTGGTATCTTAATCTGAACAAGATGTGGTGCATATTTTGAAATTTGAGATCTCGGAGCCGATAGAGTCTCATTCATCTTCGATAGAATAAATAATCTTCCTTCCTTTGCCTGTGCTAACGCTTCAGCCATAATTTCAAAAGATATTCCTTTTACTTTAATATCCATCTGAAATCCTGTGATTCCATCTTCAGTCCCGGCGACTTTGAAATCCATATCACCTAAATGATCTTCATCACCAAGAATATCACTTAAAATTTTGTATTGACCATTTTCAAGTATTAATCCCATTGCAATTCCTGCAACAGGTTTTTTCAAAGGTACACCACCATCCATCAACGCAAGCGAGCCAGCACATACTGTTGCCATCGAAGAGGAACCATTAGATTCAAGAATATCAGAGACAACGCGAATTGTGTATGGGAATTCTTCATCTTTTGGTAGAAGATTTTTCAATGACCTTTCGGCTAAATTACCATGACCGATTTCGCGTCTACCAGGCCCGGTATATCTTCCAACTTCACCAACACTAAAAGCTGGAAAGTTATAATGAAGCATAAACTTTTTTGTTGTTTCTTCAGGCAATAGACCTTCGACAAGCTGCTCGTCTAACTTTGTTCCAAGAGTTAGAGTCGTTAAACTTTGAGTTTCTCCCCTTGTAAATAAAGCTGAACCGTGAGTTCGTGGGAGCAATCCAACCTCGCAATAGATAGGACGAATATCTTTTGTGCCTCTGCCGTCAAGTCTAACGCCTTCTTCAAGTATCATCTTTCTCATCAATTCTCGTTCAAGATCATGAATTGCTGATTTGACGAGAAATTCTCTCTCGGGAAATTTTTCTTTAAGTGCTTCAATAGTTTCAAGGTTAATTTGTTTAAGACTGTTTCGTCTGACTTCTTTTGAAGAAGGTGTATGTATAACCTGATTAATTTTATCAAAGCAAAGTTCACGGACCAATTGGACGATCTCTTCTTCTTCAGGGAAGAGCTGAACTTCTCTTTTTGGCTTTCCAACTTCTTCGACTAATTCTTTCTGTAAAGCAACGAGTTGTTTGATATACTCATGACCGAATTTAATCGCTTCAAGCATTGTCTCTTCTGAAACTTCTCGGGCTTCACCTTCCACCATCAGAATGGAGTCTTCAGTACCTGCGACAACAATTTCGAGCCTTGCTTCTTCAATTTCTTTGTAAGTTGGATTAACCACAAATTGATCGCCAAGCAAACAAACACGAACTTCACCAATTGGTCCTTCAAAGGGGATATCAGAAATTGCAAGAGCCGCAGAGGCTCCAACTGCACCAATTACATCAGGATCGTGTTCCTGGTCAGATGAATAAACCTGAACAACGACCTGAGTTTCTGTCATATATCCTTTCGGGAAAAGTGGTCGAATGGGTCTATCAATTAATCTTGCAGAAAGAATTTCCTTTTCGGTTGGTTTTCCTTCTCTTTTAATGAAGCCGCCGGGAATTTTACCAACAGCTGAATACTTTTCTCTGTATTCAACTGAAAGCGGAAGAAAATCCTGACCAACGACTTGCTCATCGGCAGCGACAGCAACGGCGAGTACTTTAGTATCTCCAAAGCTTACCATTACAGCGCCATTTGCCTGACGTGCAAATCTTCCTGCTTCAATTGAAAATGTCTTTCCATTAATTTCTATTTCTTTTAAAACTATCATATTCGAAACCATTTTACTTTCTTAAGTTTAGTTCTTCAACAATCTTTCGATATCTTTCGATGTCTTTATTTTGTAAATATCTGAGAAGTCTTCTTCTCTTACCAACCATTTTGATTAATCCCACTCGAGAATGTTTATCTTTCTTGTGTTCTTCAAAATGTTGTGTGAGTTCGTTAATTCTTGCAGTAAGAATTGCAATTTGAACTTCCGGTGCGCCAGTATTTTTTTCGCTTCCACCGTATTTCAAAATCATTTCTCTTTTTTGCTCTTTTGTTAACATAGTTTTAACTCCTTTCTTTTAATGTAATACCAGACTTAACCAGTATTAATTGTTAATGATTAATTTATTACTTAATTGAGTGTATTTCATCAATGCGTTTGAAACACTCTTGTTTATCAATTTGAAGTTGATTTCTTAATTCTTCTATTGAATTGAATTTTTTCTCATCACGTAGTTTTTCTATAAATCTTACCGAAATTTGTTCGTCGTAAATATTTCCATCAAAATAAAAAATATGAACTTCTAACATAAGTTCATTTGTATTGTTGAAAGTTGGTCTGTAGCCTATATTCATCATTCCATAAAAACTTTTTTCTTTCAAATCGACTTCAACAAAATAAACTCCTCGCGCTGGAATTAATTTATCTTTGTTTTCAAGTTCAATATTTGCAGTAGGAAACCCCACAATGGTTCCTCTCTGGTTGCCTTTTACAACTTTGCCTTTAATCACATACTTTTTACCTAACATTCTGTTTGCTAACAGAACATTTCCATTAAGCAAAGTTTTTCTAATTCTGGTGCTGCTAATTTTTTGATCATCCAAAATTAATGGTTCAACTTTTATTACATTAAAACCGAAAATTTTTCCAAGTTGAGATAAAACTTCTGAATTTCCTTCTCTATTTTTTCCAAAATGATGGTCTGTACCTACGACAATTGTATGAAGTCCTATCTTATTGATGAGATATTCTTCAACAAATGTTTTGAAATTTATCTGTGAAAATTCTTTAGTAAAATTTATAACAAGTACATTTTGAATAGAAAGATAACTTAAGTATTCGATTTTTTCTTCAAGCGTTGTTAAAATTTTAATTGAATTATCTTTCGAAAGAACAACTTGCGGATGTGGATCAAAAGTAATAACCAAATTGCGACAATTATTTTCAACTGATTGATAGATTACTTCATTTATTATCTTTTGATGACCTAAATGAACTCCATCGAAAGTTCCAACTGTAAGAACTGTGTTTTTATCTTTCGAAATTTCATTTATGTTGTAAAATACATTCATTGATTTGAGCTCTTGTAAATTAATTTTTTTAGTTCTTCGATATTAAGTGCATCTTCGAGATCGAAATCTCCAATTTTTGTTCTAATTAGTTGATAGAGAAAAGCACCACATCCAAGTCTTTCACCCAGGTCATTTACAAGTGACCTGACATAAGTTCCCTTCGAACAAATCAACTCAAATTCAGCAATCGGTGGATTAAATTCAATAATTTCGAATTTTAGAATTTCGACTTTTCTTGGTGTTAGATTAACTTCCTTTCCTTTTCTTGCAAGTTTATAAGCTCTTTTACCATTAACCCAGATTGCAGAGTAAGCTGGCGGAGTTTGCTCAATTATACCAATAAATTCTTTTGCCTTTTGACGAATTAAATCAATGGTTAAAAATGATATATCTTTTTCTTCGCTTGCCTGATCAATCGATTCCATATCCATTGTTGGTGTATTTTTACCGAAAAAAATTTTCCCATGATATTCTTTAAATTGATTTTGAAACTCTTCGATTCTTTTGGTCATTTTGCCAGTACATAAAATCAAAAGTCCAGTAGCTTTTGGATCTAAAGTACCTCCGTGACCAACTTTTTTAACTTTTAAAATCCTTCTCACCTGATCAACAACTTTGAAGGATGACCATCCTTCCGGTTTATTAATCAAGATAACAGCACCTTCGTTAAAATTTACTTCGTTTAAATCAATTGTCTTCTTTGTTATCATCCTCATGAATTTTCTTAATCAATCGATTGATATTGTCAACATAATCAAGTGTATCATCATAGAAGAAAGAAAGTTCAGGTACTCTTCTTATTTTAATTCTACCCGCCAGTTTTGAGCGAAAGTGCCCCTTTGCATGATTTAATCTCTCGAGAGTAATTTTTCTTTTTTCCTGATCAAAAATTGAGATATAAACTTTAGCATTCTGTAAGTCGCCGGAAACTTTCACAGATGTAATGGTAACAAATCCAAGTGTAGGATCGTTTGTTTCCCGCAGTAAGATCATACTCAATTCTTTTTTAATAAGCTCAGCAACTTTCTCAGTTCTTACCGACATTTTCTAAGGTTCTCTGTTTTTCAACAACTTTAAATGCTTCAATAATATCGCCTACTTTAATATCGTTAAAGTTTGCGATTTTAATTCCGCATTCTTTATTTGCTTCAACTTCTCTGACATCTTCTTTAAATCGTTTCAAGCTTTCAATATCACCTGTAAAAATTACTATTCCGTTTCGGACAACCCGTATTTTATTACTTCTCTGGATTTTACCGTCCTTAACATAACAGCCAGCAACTGTTCCAACACCCGACACTTTGAAAATCTCACGGACCTCAACTGTAGCAGTTACTTCTTCAGTAATTTCTGGTTCAAGCATTCCAATGATTGCGTTCTTGATATCATTAATTGCATCATAAATTATGCTATAAAGTCTAATTTCAACTTTTTCTTTTTCAGCAAGTTTTCTTGCTTCAAGATTTGGTCTGACATGGAAACCAATTATAATTGCCTCAGAAGCGAGAGCAAGGTTAACATCAGTTTCTGTAATTGCACCAACACCTTTATGAATTACATGTATTTTCACTTCTTCATTTGAAAGTTTTAGTAATGCATCAGAGAGAGCCTCGACAGAACCATCGACATCACCTTTGACAATAAGTTTTAGATCTTTAACCTGACCAAGTTTTGCACTCTTGGAAATGTCTTCAAGTGAGATGTGTCGAACAGCTCTTAATTCCTGTTCACGTTTTATTTGCATTCGTTTATTTGCAATTTCTTTCGCAACTTTTTCAGATTCTACACAAACAAATTCATCACCAGCTTGAGGCATTTCGTCAAAGCCTAAAATCTGAACTGGAGTGGATGGTGGAGCTTCGTTTACACGATTCATTCTTTCATCGAACATAGCTCTTACACGACCATAAGCCACACCAGCAACAAAAGGATCATTCACTCTCAAAGTTCCTTTCAAGATCAAAACATTAGCAACTATTCCACGACCTTTTTCAAGTTTAACTTCTAACACATACCCTCTGGCTTTTCGATCTGGATTGGCTTTCAAATCTAATAATTCAGCTTCGATTAGAATTTTTTCAAGTAAAACATCAACACCCTTACCTGTTTTAGCTGAAAGCTCAACTGATTGATATCTTCCACCATATTCTTCTACAAGAACATTTCTTTCAGCTAACTGTTGGCGAATTTTTTCTGGATTTGCTGTGGGTTTATCAATTTTATTAATCGCAACAATAATTGGTACACCTGCAGCTTGAGCGTGGTTAATTGCTTCGATGGTTTGAGGCATAACAGCATCATCTGCTGCAACAACAAGAACGACGATATCAGTTACTTTTGCACCACGAGCACGCATTGCCGTAAATGCTTCGTGACCAGGAGTATCGATAAATGTAATTTGTTTTCCAGTTGGAAGTTCAACTCTATAAGCTCCAATGTGTTGTGTAATCCCACCAGCTTCACCAGCAACAACCTGTGTATTTCTTATGTAATCAAGTAATGAAGTTTTACCGTGATCAACGTGTCCCATAATCGTTACAATTGGAGGTCTTGGTTTAAGTGATTCTGGTGGATCTTCTTCATCTTCAATTACTGTTGTAATTGCTTCATCCTGAAATTCTACTGAATAACCGAAATCATCAGCTACTAACTGAATTGCTTCTTTCTCAAGTCGCTGGTTTATTGTTGCGACAATTCCATACGAAAAAAGCTTTTTAATAATATCAGATGCTTGAACATTAATCAAATTGGCAAGTTCACCAACAGTAATAAATTCGGATATTTTAAGAATTGACTTCTCTCTTTCTAAAATTTCTTCCTGCTTTTTCATTTCTTCGAGTCGTTCTTTCTTCTTCTTTCTTCTAAGCGAAGCTCTAAGTGAAAGAGTCGACTCGTCCATTGCTTCAAGCGTTTTGCGAATGCTTGTCTCTATTTCTTTCTCATCAAAATTTTTAATTTTAGTTTTCTTTGCTTTTTTCCCTTTTACTGGTTCTTCTTCTACAACCTGTTTTTTCTTTAAAACCTCCCTCAGCTGTTTTTTCTTTGGTTTTTTCTTTTTCTTTGGCTTTTTATCAGTTCCAACTCCGTCAATGCCTACTTTATCTGGTTCTTTCTCACCAACTTCCGGACCAATTTCAGGCTCATCAATCTTAATCTTACCGACTACCTTGGGACCTTTAGGCTGACTTTTTATAGCGTCAAGTGTAGTAGGAGCCTTTTGCATTTCTCCTTTTTTAGAAACCGGCTCCTCAACTGGTTTTTCAGTCTTAACATGTTCAACCTGTGAAACTTCTTCTTTAAACGGCTCAGTAACTTGAGGTTGTTCAGTCTTATTATCTGCTTGAGTCACAATTTCCTCAGATTGAGGTTCATCTTTTTTAATTTCTGGTTGAACTACTTTTTGTTGTACTTTTACTCCCTCAAGGATAGTGGCTTCTTCTTCAGGTTTTTCCTGATCTTTTTTCAATTCGGGGTGTTCGACTTTTTTCTCAGTTCGAATTGATAAAGTATCCGATTTCTTAACTTTTGTTTTAGCGGGTTTTTCTTCTTTTTTGCCTTTTAACTCAGCAAGTTTTTTATCCTTTGCTTCAGCTGATTGTTTCTCTTTCTTGAATTTCTGCAAAATTTTCTGGTAAGCGTCCTCATCAATCTTGGATGCTGCTGATTTAACTTCAAGACCCAATTCTTTTTTACAGAATTCAATCAATCTTTCGACAGCAACATTAATTTCAGAAGCAACTTTAAAGAGTTGATATTTTTTTGTTGATTCTTTTTCAGTCATAAATTTCCTAATTAATTTTCTTCTTCAAATCCTTCTTTTAAGATAGTGAAAATTTCTTCAACTTTCTCATCGTCAAAACCTTCAATCTCTTTGATTTTTTCTTTACCTGCTTTCAACACATCAACTGCTGTATCATAACCCGCATTAATTAATTTCTCGTAAACTTCTTGTCCAAGTTCTTCCCTGAAATCGATAAGCTCAATATCGACTTCATATTCTTCAATAGGCTTTTCGACACGGATTACATCTATATCCATTCCAATCAACCTACCGATCAACTTTATATTTTGTCCACCTCGACCAACAATCATAGAAATCTGATCAGCATCAGCCCACATAGTTACTTTTTTATTGGCTTCATCAATTTCAACTTTTTTAATTTTTGCCGGATAAAATGCTCTTTTTAAAAATTGTTCTTTGTCATCGTACCAGGGGATTACATCAATATTTTCATTATTCAATTCTTTCACAATTGAATGAATTCTAACACCTTTCATTCCAACGCAAGCACCTACAGGATCAATTCTTTCGTCGTTTGAAATGACAGCAACTTTTGCTCTTTCGCCGGGCTCACGAGCAATTGCTTTAATTTCAACAACACCATCGAAAATTTCAGGAATTTCCATCTCAAACAATCGAGCTAAAAACATATTGTCAGCACGCGAAATTATAATCTTTGGTCCTTTTTTATCCTTAATCACTTCTTTAACCACAGCTCTGATAACATCACCTTTTCGATATTTTTCTTTTGGAATTTGTTCTTCTCTTGGTAGAATTAATTCATTCTTATTGTGATTAACTAAAATCTCATCTTTTCGAATTTGATAAATATCTCCAACAACAATATCGCCAATCTTTTGTGAGTATTCTTTATAAATGATTTCCTTTTCAATTTCTCGCAGTTTTTGATTGAATAACTGCTTTGCTTGATTAATTAATCTTCTATCAAAAAATTTTCCAAATTGAGATACATCTATTTCTTCGGGATAAATATCTCCAATCTCAAACTCTTCATCAGTCTTTTTTCTGACTTCTTCCAGTGAAATTTGAGTCTTTGGATCTTTTACTTTTTCAACAATTTCTTTTTCAAGGAAGATCTGAATCTCCCCTCTCTCGAGATTTACAATAATTTCAAACTGAGCCTTTTCACCGAACTTTTTCCGCAATAATGTTGCAAAAACCTCTTCAAAAACCCCAACCAAAATATCCTTATCAACACCTTTTCCTTTAACAAGCTGCGTAAAGGCTTCAACAATTTCTTGACTCATAATCTTTTACCTCTCACTTAAATTTTATTAATGTTTTTGCTTTGATAATATCAGAAAAATTAATTTCAATGGAATTTCCTCTGTCATCAAAAATCAATTTTTCGTCAATCACATCTTTTAGAACCAGTTCCTTTGTAATTATATTATCATCTTTTCTAAAAGTAACCGAAAAATACTTTTCTTTGTGTTTTGGATATTGTCTCAGAAATTTTAATGGTCTATCAACCCCGGGCGAAGAAACTTCAATTTGATCATTCTGAGAAATTAATTTCTCATCAACCAGAATTTTTTCAAGCTCTCGACTTACAATTGAACAATCATCAACGGTCACATAAGTATCTTTATCAATGTAAAAGATATACTTATTCGCATTCTTGACTTTAGAAGCAGTCAGATCAATCAAATAAACATTTAATTTATCTAAAACTGGCTCAATTCGTTCTTTTATTTTTTCTAATAGTTCATTCATAGATAAAAAAAATTGCCCATTAAGGGCAAAAATTCTACACAATAATACGGAAAAATTTGAGGTTATTCAAGCCGCCTTAAAAAGGCATCAAATAGTCAAATTGATATTCAATCCAGCTTCGTTCGTTGTGGTCGGCGGAATTTTAGATGCACCTTCGGGTTCGACTTTCGTTCTTCGATAATAAATCGTTATTGTTAATCTTGAGCTTATCACATAACGAATTCTTGGTTCAAATGTTGTTCTGATTGTTCCATCCTGTGGAATTCCTTCTTCTTTGAAATTCAGCATATCAAATACTACAGTAGAGTTTTTCATCTGAGTGTAAGAGATAGAGATGGTTAAATCATTCTTAAGAGATATTCCCAGGAAGGGCAAATCAAATCCGCTCTTAGTATAATTTATTGAGAAGGAAATATCTCTGGAAAATGTTTGTGTAATATTTTTATTTTGAACACCCATATCATAAGAAACAGTGTTTCCAATTTTAAATTGCCCGCCTAAATTTCCACCACCCCATGGTTTGAAGGTAATGCTCATTCCAATTAATGGCTGGAAACCATAAGTTATTTTTTGTGACTGAGTTTCTTCAATTCCATCCGGATTTAATCTCCAGGCTCGAGCAAAAGAAGATTGGTAATTATGCTGAAGTGAAACTCTATTGGCAAAAGAACTAAAAATTGAATACTTCTCAAGTCCATCCCATGTGATACTCCAATTTGGCCTTGGAATGTATTTAGCAAATTTTTTCACAAGAGGAAGTTTCCCTAAAATCGGTAAAGTTTCAAATCCTTCGATAAATGCAGCTGCAAGATTTTCTTTTGGATTTGGCGAAGTGGGGTCATATAACTCATGAACTTTTTTAATATCGTTTTTGAAAAAGCTGAAAATTAAAAAGGGCGGAAGTGTTATAAATGATCTATCAATCGTTCCTGAAGCAGCTATATTTGTAACTTTTATATTTCCAAGTGAATCGGTTTGAATAGTGGTTGTTCGATTAAAGCTCCAGTTTAACTTCCATGATAAATCAATTCTGGCGCCTTCCCACAGAGGTCGTGAAGTTCTTAAATCAATTGAATTCAATTGAGTAATTTGATCAGAAAGATTTCCATTTCTTGCACGTTTACCTGGATTAGAGCTTAAACCAAGTTGATATAATCTTGGTGGACCGTTTTCATCTTTATTCGGAATAAAGAAATTCCAGAAGTTGGTAATTCCGCTGTTCACCCCAGCAAGGCCATTATTCATCGAAGAATTCCTTTGTGAGAAATTGATTGTAAAATTATCATAATCAAATAAAATCCATTTTACTCCCGATTTTAACGCAGTAAGTAAGACTCTTAACGATGATGTTTTCGATGTTGTTGAATCTTTTGTTGTTTGCTGTGGAATGTTTTGATTCATTCCTGGATATTCATTTGGTTTTGCGTCATCAGGAATATCTCTAATTTGTCTTCGACTTCTTGGATCGACAGAAGGTGCACGAGGTGTTGTGGGTGAACTAGTCTCGGTAAAAAGGGGATCCCAGATTTGCTTCCATCTGATTGTTAAACCAGTTGTAATATTATTTGCAAAACTTGCTGACCTGCCAAGTTCAACTTGCTGGAAGTTGTTCTGCCAACGATAATCAACAGAATATCCGAGTTGAAGCGTGAGATAATTGTTGAGATTTAAGATTGAAGGGAATCTTGGTTGTGTTCGAAACTCAATTCTTTGACTGAAAGAAAAATCTCTTCCGAAAAAATTTGATTTAAAAATATCTCGAAAGATCTCTCTATCAGTTCTTTGAACTTCAAACACACTATCACGACCTGATGAAGTTTTTACTGAATCAAGATAAGTCTCCAGATGAGCATAACTGCTACCAAAGTCAAGTGAGTATAGGAAAGATGGATTTATGAAACCTCCATCAGTAAATTTCCATCCAAATTGAAAGCCACGACTTGCTCTAAAATCTCTTTGTACATTTGGTCTGGTTGGATCTGTCCGATAAATACTCACGGCTCTATTTCTGCTTACATTAAAATTCATTCCAAGGTTTAATGGTGAATAATAAAATTTCCAGTTCTTTAAATCAGGAATGATTTCAAACAAATCACCAATTATTGGGATGCTCGTACCTTGAACATAATTTGTTGGAGAAAACATATAAGAATATTGAGCTGTAAAATTCCATTGCCAATCTTTTTGCGATTCAAGCGCAGGCGACCTTGAAAATCTACGACTAAAATTGAATCCAAAACCGAGATTGTTCCAGATATCTTTAATCAAGAAAAATTGGGAAGGAATAAAAATTTTAATGGAAGGAAGAGACCAGCTTTCATTTTGAGAAAATGATTGTGATGCTGTTTTTAATCCATCGGCTGCCCGTCGAGCACTTTCTTCATTATATCCTTTTTCTAAAAACTTTTGATATGTTTGCTCAACTGCTTCATCCACAACGATATCTGTGCTTGGAAGATAAAGCGGTTTATCTATTTGTTCATTTCTTGAATAATTAAGGGTCAGAGAACTATTTTTCATTTCCGACGGCAAGAACTTTGTAAAATCAATTGATCCAGAAAAGCCCCAATTAGTTCTTAGAACTCTATCACCAAACCTGCTTTCAAGCGAATGGAAGAAAGGATTTCTTTTGCTATAATTAAAATTAATTCTGACAAAATCACCAAAGTTCAAAGCGAAACTTGTATTGTATGCCCAGCCTTCTCTATCATCTGCGCCAATTAGACGAAGTTCATTTACCCATAATTCTCCACTAAGAGTATTTAATGTATCTGATGGATTTTCAGCTCTTTCGTGTGATACGCCAATCAAAAACATTTGAACTTGAGTTAAGGATGGATTCCCTTTCAAACTATAAAATGCTCCCTCCGGTCCATCGGGGACTGGAACCTTAATTATTT
>JBNAWO010000059.1:0-14888 GCA_049699815.1 Ignavibacteria bacterium
TGACAGAAAGTATAATCCCAATTTAATTTTCTTGACTTACTTATTTATGACAATTGGTACTTCTCTTCGTTTTATTTTTCAAGTGATTGCAAATTTTGTATATGCTGAGTTGCTGCACTATTCAATTGCAGGAAGTTCATTTCTTCAGGTTGTCGCTATGAGTTTGTTTTTCTTTTCAATGTGGGGAAGAATTAGACCAGTGGGAAGTCATATTAGAGAATCAAAAGGTGAAAAATTTTGATCAATCAATTTTGGAGGTTGGTATGTCAAAATTCTTTTCTTATTTCGAAGAAAGAATAACTTTAGCTTATTCTTACATCCGAATGTTCTTGGGATTAGCTTTATTTATAAGGGGTTTGTTGTTTGTGATTAATCCCAAAGCTTTAACTTCATTGGCTGGCAGTGAACAAAATTTCTGGCTTTTTGCTTATGTCTCAATAGGACACTTAATTGGTGGATTCTTACTTGGAATTGGATTCTTTACGAGACTTGCTTCATTAATTCAAATTCCAATTTTACTCGGTGCAATTTTTATTTATCATCTGAAACAAGGATTATTAACATCAGGACAGGCATTAGAAATTTCTATTCTGGTATTGTTTCTGTTGATAATTTTCTTTCTATTTGGTGGTGGTGAACTCAGCATTGATAATCGTAAATAAATCTTTGTATAAACTCGCAAATCTTGAAAAAAGAAATTCATTTATAATGACTGGAATCAATCTGTAAAATTAATTCAAAACTACAACGAAGACTTAAGAGTAAATTCGGATATGCGATGCAACAAATAATAAAAATATTGAAGTTTGAGTTTAGCAATGTGATAAGAAGTAGATGGATACTTTTTGTATTTGGTTTTTTCTTCCTCGTCTCATACTCACTTTTTACATTTGAATCCAATACGCAGAAGTCTATACTTAGCCTTTTCAATTTAGTGATTTATCTCGTTCCTTTGATAGGATTAATCTTTGGAACGATGTATTTCTATAATTCAAAAGAATACATCGAAATGATGCTATGTCAACCCATCCCCCGAAACGCTCTATTTTTTGGTTTATACCTTGGGACAACTCTCCCCCTTTCAATCAGTCTGATTGGTGGAATTTTACTTCCCTTTATTTTATTTAATCCATCTCACGATCATTTTGAACTTCTCTTGCTCTTGATGATTGAAAGTTGTGCCTTAACTTTTATTTCAATTTCTATTGCATTTTTGATCTCAACAAAACTTACCGATAAAGCAAAAGGTTTAAGTCTTTCACTTTTTCTATACTTAGTTATGGCAATTGCTTTTGATGGGTTGATGCTTCTTTTCATTTTTATGTTCAGTGATTATCCTGTTGAAAAATTTTTACTATTTCTTTCGCTGTTTAATCCTATTAGTCTTTCCAGAACTCTATTCGTTATGAATTTCGATATTTCAGCTTTAATGGGTTTAACTGGTGCATTGTTCAAAAAATTTTATGGAAGCTTTTTCGGGACAATAGTCTCAGCCATTTCTTTAATCTTGTGGATGCTGATCCCTTTTTTCTTAGGATTAAGAAATTTCAATAAGAAAGATTTTTGATTTGATGAATGATAAAAATTAAATCAAACATTAACAAAATAGTGGAGGTTCTAATGAGATCTCTTATTTCCATTTTTTTATTCGTCTCAATTTTATCAATCCAGGTTTATGCAAATATCTGTGTAAACTGTCACAAAACTGTCACACCAAATATTGTTAGTGATTGGCAGCTTTCCAAGCACTCCCAGAATGCAGTAACTTGTGATGTCTGTCATGGCAAAGAACACAATAACTCATCAAATGTAGACAAGGTCTCAATGCCAAGACCTGAAGTCTGCCAACCATGTCACGAGGCACAGGTACAGCAATTTAATAAAGGTAAACATGCTTTTGCTTGGGCTGCAATGAAAGCTATGCCAACTGTACATTTTCAGCCAATGTATCTTACAGAAGGGATGAAAGGCTGTGGTGGTTGCCATAAAATCGGATTGAAATCTGATGAAGAAATTAAACAACTAAAAGCTCAAGGCCAACAACACGGCGTTGCAAGTTGCGATGCTTGTCACACAAGACACACATTCACAAAAAAGGAAGCGCAACAACCACAAGCTTGTCAAACCTGTCATATGGGTTTTGATCACCCTCAATGGGAAATGTATTCTGCTTCAAAGCATGGAGTAAGATATCTTTTGAAACAAAATGGAACGCTCCCTGAAGGAACCATTGCACCAACTTGCCAAACCTGTCATATGCAGAATGGAAATCACGAAGTTAGAACGGCATGGGGCTTCTTAGCAGTTAGATTACCACTACCTGAAGATGAAGAATGGAAAAAAGATCAAATAACAATCTTACAGGCTCTTGGTGTTTTAGATCCAGATGGAAATCCAACAAAACTCCTCGATGTTGTAAAAGCTGCAGATGTTGCAAGATTAACTCAAGAAGATTTTGATAGAGAAAGAAATAAAATGATCAAGACTTGCGGTGATTGTCATTCGGAAAAATTCGCAAAAGCCGAACTTGAAAAAGGTGATAAAATGATTCGTGCTGCCGACAAATTAATGGCTGAAGCGATTAGAACAGTTGCTGCTCTTTATAAAGATGGTGTAATTGAAAAACCTAAAGATTATCCATATGCTTTTCCAATGCTGTTAACTTTCCACGATGCTCCAACAGTGATAGAACAAAAACTATTTGTAATGTTTCTCAAACATAGAATGAGAACTTTTCAAGGGACATTCCACGCAAATCCAGACTATGCACTCTGGTATGGCTGGAGTGAGATGGTAAGAGATTTAACTGAGATTAAGGAACTCGCAATTCAAATGCGAAAAGAAAAGCAATTGCGGTAAAACTGTTTGGTCTTTATTTCTAAAAAGTCAGGGTTCTCATTTAATTGAGACCTGACTTTTTTATTTTGTTTTGAATATTTTTGCCTCATCTAAAAATAAAATTTATGAAAAAACTCTCATCAAATTTCCGTTCATTAATCGTTTTATTACTCTCTGCAACTTTCGCTTATCTTATTACAACTGAAAATGAAAAATTACCAATTCAAACTAATACAGAAATATATAACGATACATTATGGATTTCAGCAGTTGGAGATTTAATGTGCCATACCCCTCAAATTCGAGACGCAACTACTTCTAATAGGCGACTTGACTTTTCACATATGTTTGAATTTGTAAAACCAATCATCAGCAAAGCGGATCTAACCATTGGAAATTTGGAGACTGTCCTCGCTGGTTCAAATAAAAAATTTTCCGGTTATCCACTCTTTAATTCACCTGATGAATTTGTTTATGCAATTAAAGATGCAGGTTTTGATGTTTTAATTACAGCAAATAATCATTGTCTTGATAAGGGATTTGCTGGTTTAGAAAGAACAATTAAAATTTTGGATAGTCTTAAAATTCAACATACGGGAACTTATAGAACTAAAGAAGATGCAGAGAAGTTATTAATTATTGAAGTTAAAGGTATAAAACTTACTTTATTATCATACACCTACGGTACGAATGGAATTTATCCACCCATAGGAAAAGAATTTTGTGTTTCATCCATCGACACATCAAAAATTTTAAACGACATTCAAAAAGCTAAATTAAATAATTCTGATATTATAATCGTTTACTTTCACTGGGGAAATGAATATACAAGATATCCGGACAATTCACAGATTAAACTTGCAAAATTTTTATTTGAAAATGGAGTTAATATTATCCTTGGAAGTCATCCACATGTAATTCAACCAGCTGAATTTCGAACAATCTTTGATTCAACAGGACAAAAAAGAAAAGTTTTTGTTATTTATTCAATGGGGAATTTCATTTCAAATCAAAGGAAAAGATTTACTGATTCAGGCGTAATAGTTCATTTATCCTTGATAAAAGATCATTCTTCAAATAAAACATATATCGATACTGTTTTTTTTACTCCAACTTATGTTTCTAAACTGAAAGGAAGGTTTAGAATTATACCTGTTCAACAGACATTGCAAAAAATTGAAGCAAAAGATTCATTATGGCTTAACCTTTTTTCAAATGAAGAAAAAAAGTTGAGACAAGTTTTAAGTGATTTTGAAAATCACATCTGGATGAAATAGTGCTTTTTTATTTTTCCAGGCGATGGAGGGACAATTTAAAACAAAAAAGCCGAACTAATGTTCGGCTTTATTGAGCTGGCGGAGGGACTCGAACCCACGACCTGCTGATTACAAGTCAGCTGCTCTACCAGCTGAGCTACGCCAGCATTTCAATTACAACTATTTTCATATTTTCAATCTATGATTGTCCTCTCACACACAACCTTCCCGATTAAAATCGGGATGCTCTACCAACTGAGCTACGCCAGCATTTCAATTACAACTATTTTCATATTTTCAATCTATGATTGTCCTCTCACACACAACCTTCCCGATTAAAATCGGGATGTTATAAAAATATTAACTTGATTGAAGTATAATAATTGAGATCAAAATGTCAATTAATTATTTAAAATTGCGATGCAAAAATACAATTCATATCAAAAAATATCAATTTGTAAGAGAAGACCAGTACCAGTCTTCTCTTTCTGAAAAATTAGAGGATTGGATCAAACATCATAATATAATGCGAACTCAAATGGATGTGGTCTCAAAGCCATTTCTTTTAATTCACGATTCTCTTTGTAAGAAATCCAGGTTTTGATTACATCTTCTGTAAATACATTTCCTCTTAAAAGAAACTCGTGATCATTCTTAAGTGCTTCAAGAGCCTCGCCAAGCGAACCTGGTGTTTGAGGAACATTTTTTAACTCTTCCGGTGGTAAATCATAAATGTCTTTATCGAGAGGTTCACCTGGATCAATCTTATTTATTATTCCATCAAGTCCTGCCATCATCATTGCTGAAAATGCAAGATAAGGATTGCAAGAAGGATCAGGACAACGATACTCGATTCTCTTTGCTTTCGGATTATGTGTATACATCGGAATTCTAATCGCAGCACTTCTATTCCGTTGTGAATAAGCAAGATTAACAGGGGCTTCAAAACCAGGCACAAGTCGTTTATATGAATTAGTTGTTGGATTTGTAAATGCACATAATGCAGGGGCATGTTTTAGAAGTCCACCAATATAATAAAGTGCAAGTTCACTTAATCCGGCATATTCTTTTCCTGCAAACAAAGGCTTATTATTTTTCCATAAACTTTGATGCACATGCATTCCACTTCCATTATCTCCAAATAATGGTTTCGGCATAAAAGTAGCGGTATAACCATGTTTACTTGCTGTATTTTTAACTATATACTTGAACATCATTAATTGATCAGCTGAACGAATTAAATCAGCAAATTTCAAGTCAATCTCACCCTGTCCACCTGTTGCAACTTCATGATGTTGAGCTTCAACTTCAATTCCGCATTGAATTAATGTTTGAACCATTTCATTTCTCAAATCATTGAAAGAATCAATTGGCGGAACCGGAAAATATCCTTCTTTTTGTCGTGGAAAGTATCCATTGTTTGGAAATTCTTTACCACGACTCCAAATACCCTCTTGCGAGTCAATTTCATAATAAGAATAATTTATTGCTGCATCAAATCTAACATTATTAAAGACGAAAAATTCAGCTTCAGGACCAAAGTAGGCTGTATCAGCTATACCAGTTGATTTCAGATATTGAATTGCTTTTTGTGCAATACTTCTCGGGCATCTTTCATATCTCTCATGAGTTATTGGATCGTAAACATCACAGATCAAGCTCAGTGTTGGAACTTCAACAAATGGATCCACGAATGCTGTATCAGGATCTGGAATGATGATCATATCACTTTCATTAATTGATTTCCAACCTCTTATGCTCGAGGCATCAAAACCAAATCCATTTTCAAAAGCATTTTCACTAAATTGATCCACTGGTACTGAAAAGTGCTGCCATTGAAATGGAAAATCAATAAACTTAAAGTCAATCATTTTTATGTTATGTTTTTTTATTAACGAGAAGACTTTCTCAATCGAAGAAATTTTGTTTTTCATCTGTGTTCCCTTTCTTTTGTTTTAATTTTAACTATTTGAAAATCTTTAATTGTGGATAGAACAACATTCGTTTTAGTGCCAGTAACTCCAGGCCATGCTTGAATTTTTGAAAGAATCTTTTCTAGCGTAGAAGTGTTTTCTGTCACAACTTTTAGAATATGAGAACCATCCCCCGTAATGGAATGACATTCAAGAATTTCAGGCTCGTTCAATGCTTTTTGAGTAAAGGACTGATAATATTTTGATGATTCCATAAAAACAAAAATGAAAGCCGTTACATCATATCCAGCCTTTTTATAGTCAATCTGAGCAGAATATTTTTTAATTAAACCTTTATCTTCAAGTTTCTTTATTCTCTCACTTATAGAAGGAACAGTTAAATTAACTTTTTCTGCTAGTTCACTTCTTTTAATTCTTGCGTTTTCTTGAAGAAGCTCTGCTATCTTAAAATCAATTTCATCTAATTGATACATTTTAAATCTCCGATTAATTGTTTCAATGATAAAGCATTTTTC
This sequence comes from Ignavibacteria bacterium, assembly GCA_049699815.1. Classification (GTDB taxonomy): domain Bacteria; phylum Bacteroidota; class Ignavibacteria; order Ch128b; family Ch128b; genus Ch128b. The sequence continues at coordinate 6,544 of JBNAWO010000059.1, forward strand.
TGTTATTGTCAATATATTTTAAGTAAAAATTTACTCTTGCCTAAAAAATTTAAGTAAAGAGCTCAAAATGCTAAAATCTATTAAATATAATTTTGCTTGATATTTTCTTCCAATAATTGTATAACGGGATTAACTAACTTCTGTATTTGGTAATTATTTCTGAAGATTTAAAAAAGAAAAGCCATCCATTATTTTTTTGGATGGCTTTTTGATTTGGACAAATCAATAAAGGGGATCAAAATCTAACTGAGATAGAAAAATGCTGGGTGTTTTTCAATATACCAAAATCTTGATACGCATAATCGAAATTAATCCCAAAACCTGGATAAAAATCATATTTAAGACCTACACCAAGTGTTAATCCTTCTTCCGAATTTTTCAGAAACAAATTTTTATAGCCTGCTCTTAATGAAAGAAAATTATTAAAAACATATTCAGCGCCTAAGTTAAGAGACTCGGCATTATCGTTTGGATGAAGCGCATCAACACCCACTGTGATTTTATTCAATGGTGTATTCAATAGGTCCAAAGCAACACCAACTCTGAACAAAAGTGGAAGTGGATAATTATCTGTTCTAAGATTTGCAAGTATTTGATCATTGTTCCCATAAATGTTTGGATCAACATCATAAAGCACGAGTAAATCTTTTCCACTCAATTGCATATCTGTTCCAAAATTCGAGATAGTAGCAGCAATGCGCATATTAAATATTTCGGAATAAAACAAAGTGCCTAAATCAAATGCAATTGCACTTGCCGAAGAATTCCAGATGCTTTGATTAATGTATTTAACACTACCACCAATTGAAAATCTATCAGTTAAATTATAAGCATAACTCAAAGCAAGCGACATATCTTTTGCCGTAAAGAATTCACCTGTTCCATCTTGTTCTCTAAGTGTCGTTACTTCCATTTTACCGTAATCAAGATATGTAACGCTTAAACCTACTGCACCAAGATCACCGAGATTAATTTTTGCACCAGCCCAACTAAAGTTAATATCGGCGAACCAACTTGTATGGGCAAACATTGCCTCGTTAAAATCAGTCCTTGAGATTCCAGCAGGGTTCCAATAGAGTGCCGTTACATCATTAGCAGTTGCCGCAAATCCACCGCCCATAGCAATAGCTCTTGGACCAATTCCAATATTTAAAAACGGAGCTGCAGTTGATCCAACTTTTGTCTGAGAAAAAGCACTCAAAAATCCTGCTAAAACAATAATTGAAATAATTCTTAATCTCATTTTCTCATCTCCAATTACTTTATTAGGGCAAATTTGCCGGTTTTGGTTCCAACATTCGGGACTTCAACGACATAAACATAAACACCATAAGCTACATCTAAATTTTCTTCAGTTCTTAAATTCCAGAAAACATCACCAACATAAAGGTTATTCTGATAAAGCGTTTTTATTAACTCACCACGAACTGTAAATATTGAAATTTTCGATCCAGGTGGAACATAAGTAAATCGAATTTCTCGTTCACCGCGCCCGCTCGTTTGCGTACTCAAAAGTCTTGATTCAGCTTCATGAGTAACTACATAAGGATTAGGAACCACTTTAATTCTATCCAATTCATTTTTAGCTTTTTCGGTATTTATTTTTGCGCCTTTCGTTGAGAAATAAAAGACATCGTTTCTGCTAAACGGTTTGAGAGTATAGAGATACAAAAACTTACCAGCCGTTGTATCATTTAACGGAGTATTGGCAGAGTTGAAAAGAATATTCACTCGCCAGGTTCTGTAAATTGAATCTCTTCCTGTTAAAGGATTTCTAATTTTCTCTTTGAAATAAATATTGTGAGTTGTACTCACAGTTCCTGTTCTCCAATAGACAAAATCTATGTATTCATTTGTTGTTAAATTTTTTACTTTGAAATTTACTGGTCTTGCAGGAAGAATATTGCTTGGTGTTCGTGGGTAGAGTGTATCAGCAACAGAAGTATCTGCAACATCGGGATAAAATTCAATCACATAATCATAAGGCATTCTAATTCCATTGTAAGCTGCACCAGGACCAGTTGCAGTCCAGAAGAAGGGAGCAAAAATTGGTTTTTGTATACTAGGATAAAGTTTCCCTTCCTTAAAACCTGATTTGAGAGTATCAAGAATTATTTCTCTATGATTATAAAGATGGACTCTAAAACCGTGAACGATTGGTGTTTCTCCGTTAAAGTTTGTCTCATGTGTAATTATAGTATCATATGGAGCGATATAGATTGTTGTATCGGCAATAAATCGTTTACCATTGATGTAAATAGTATCGCCTAATGGAATGTTAATAGAATCTGCTGGTTTTACAATAAATGTTTGATTACGAGATGGAATATAAACAGTGTCAGGGCTTACTAGATCAACAAGTGACCAATCTTTAGTATAACTCTGAATAGCCGTATCGGAGAATACAATCTTATAATTCCAACCATCTCTAATTGCCGCATCATCAATTATCTCGATTTCGCCAGAGCCAGTTCCTCTGAAATTAGCTGATTTGGTGAAAGTAGAATAACTTGCTTGGGTATAACCAACTGGTCTTCCCCCGGGAGTTATGTAACCAGTATTGTCATCAGTAATAATTTGACCCGTGTTTGTTCTAAAAATGTATTTAGAATTTTCTGATGGAAAGATATCCAGTGACTCATCACCACGATCATAAGCACAAACTGCATAATAATAAGTTTGACCTTTAACGACATTCGAATCCACGAACTTGTTTACAATACCTGTATTGTCTCCGAGATAAAATGTTGTACCACCAACCTGTTCGAGCAAAGCTTTTGATGGATAGAAGAATCCTTGAATTGTATCTTTCAAATCAAATTGAGCGATTGGTTTATCAAAAGTTAAAACACCAACGGCGTTTGTAATTTGTCTTGCATCTTGAAAACTTGCATCGGTTGAACGATAAATTTTATAACCCTGAAAATCTTTTTGTTTAGTAATAAAGTCTCTTGAATTCTCTGTTATTTTCCCATCCCAATAAATCACAACTTTACCATCTTCCTGAGTGATATTAATCTTGGGTTTCTTTGGTGGTTGAGGAAACTTGTAACCTGCATTATAAATTTGTTGAACAATTCTTTTATTACCAATCACATCTTTATAATCTTCTCCAAAGAGAATTGAAACAGAAAATCTTTCAATTTTTCCAGGAACTAATGGGAAATATCCAGAACCATAAATAAAATCACCATCTTGTGGAATTGGCGGAATTACATCAAATCGTCCAGGAAACATTCTACTCCAGAGTAACTCATCATCTTTCATATTAGGTGAAGCGGCAAGATTGAAAAAGTTAAAGTTTGTAAGTCCAATTTGATCAGATTCTTCAATATCTGTTTTACCGAAATTTGGCTCACCTTGATCGGGTCTACCATTACCCTCAGTTCCATCAGGATCCGGTCCAATGTAACCATCATCTAAAGGACCAATACCATCACTTCCAACATCATCCATTGCTGGATCCCAATCACCATCTTCGTCACCAGACCAATGTGTCATTAATGTAACTGTACCATCCGGTAATCTAATCCAGCTTGTAATTAACTGACCGGCATCATTATCTCTTCGTTCATCTATTAAAGGATCGTTTACACCTTTTCCTGTTCGATAATCTTTATATTTAAGAGCTTCATATCCTCTATTTTGTCTTGCAACTAAATGAATTGCCTCATTCTCATCAATTAATCCATCAAGATCATTATCAATTCCATCATAAGCACTGGGATGTGGAATTGAAACACCGTTTTCAATCCTTGCAATGTGCCCCTCTCGGAAGTAAGTTACTCCAGGATTAATAATAAATCTAACTCCCATCGAATAAACAGTATCTATCGTTGGTTTAACTGTATAAATAGTTCTTTCATAAGAGACAGGATCAATTAAAACAATCTTATCACCTGCACGATAAGTTACAGAATCAAAATCCGCTTTTGTAAATTTTGGTGAATTCGGGTCAGGTGAATCGCCATCGTTATCTATTCCATCAAAAGGATTTCCCGGTGATTCTAGAAATGCATATCCAACATAACCAACTTTCTGACCTTTATTACCCTTATTATCACTATCCCACGAATAAGTTATCCAGTCGTATACATCAAAATAACCGAGATCATCTCCGCTATCGCCATCACCGCCAGCCAGTGTGCCGACCACAGTTCCAAAAGCTGCTTTACGATAGATTGTTGTTCCTTCGTTTTTTATATCATATAACCAGAATATTGCATCTTCAGCTAAAAAGTGTGACCACTGAAAACCTCTAACAGCCATTTGAAGAGCCATTCCTTTGCGAGTGGTATCAGTACTATCAGGTAAAAAGAAACCATTGAACTCATCATCCCATTGATCATCAGCTTTATAATAACTTTCCTGATCGGCATTCATAACTCCACGACCGAAATATCCATTCCATTGAGTTTTACCATCTTTATCTTTCCAATCAGGATGATCTGCCCAACCTTCAATGGGCCAGGTATGTGGAAGATGGCTCATCGCAACTGATTGTGCATTTGGGTTCAAATAACCCTGCAATGGATTGAAACCCCAGAAATAACCATAAATAGGATGTCGTTCATCTGCTTGACCATTTCTGGGACCGCGAGAAATACAAACAGAATGAAGAGTATCGAGTCTTCTATTTATAAATTCAACGCCAATTAAAGGAGTTAAATCACCAATATAATTTTCACCGGAGCCAAGCGGCCATTCTCCACGAATATCAACACCAAGATTAAATCCAGCAATTGCTCCGTCATTGTAGAAAGAAATTCCCACACGATTGCCTGTGTGATATCCAATCCTTCTCAATGAAGGATCACTTCTTTGAGCAATTAATAATTGATTTAAGATCGAAACTAAAAACAAAATTAAGATTATCTTTTTCATAGCTCTACTTCCCATTAAAAGTTATAAGAAATTCCAAATTCTACTCTGCGAGGTTCTGAAAAGAAACCTGGATTTGTATAAAGTTCATCCAGTGTATTATAATAAAGTTTAGGATTAATTTTTTGAGCTTCAAGTTTACCAAATGTGAAGAATGGATCTCCAGTATCGCCATAAACTCCTCGTGGATTATTTGCATCAAATACATTATAAACTTTAACAAAGAAGGTTAAAGTTGTACTTGCAATAGGAATATCTTTGTAAGCTCTTAAATCAACATTAAAAATGTTTGGCTTTCTTCCACTGTTTCTTGGAAATGCATTCTGAGTTACACGAGTGTTTTTATTAATCTGTGGAGTGTATGGTTGTCCTGAATAAAGATTACCAATAATTGAAAAACCAAAATCTCTTGGTTTTGTATATGCAACTACTATATTCAATGTATGAGTTTGATCCCAATCAAGCGGCGCAATGAAAGTTTCAGGTGCTGCACCACCAAGAACTGCATTTCTTGCATCAGCAGGATTGGATGCATTTCCCTTAGTTATTGAATATGTATAGTCTAAGTTTGTTGCAAGTCCACCAGAGAATCTCTTTTCAAATCTCAAAGTAATTCCCTTCGAGAATCCAAAATCACTGTTAGCAAAAATTGAATAACTTCTTGCACCACCAAAAACAAGAACTTCATCTGTTTGTGTACCAATTAGATCTCTAAAATCTTCAAAGAACATTGTCACATCAATTGACATATCACTTCCGATTTGCTGTTGCAATCCAATCTCACCTTTAACTGTCTTCTGTGGTTTTAGATCAGCGTTTCCGAATAAACCCTGGTTTCCACTACCAACACCTAACTCAAAATCTGGATTTGTATAGAGTAATTCATATGAAGGTAATTGTAAAAAGTGCCCATAAGAGAAATGTATTACTCCTTTATCTGTAATAGGGTAAGCGATACCCACTCTTGGACTAACCTGATACTTTATAGATGCTTTCTTATACCAATATTTCAACCTATCTTGGATTGTTTTTGATGGCTCGTCTGGATCCTGAACTCCATTCCCATTATAATCAAAAAATTTATTGTTTGGTTTGATTGGATCATAAATGTTAGGATCAGTTGGATCGCTTAAAATTACTCCATCGGGATTGAAAATATCTAATCGAATTCCTGCATTAACAATCATATTAAACATTTCAAGTTTTGTCTGAAAATAAACAGCACCTTCCTGTGGTTTTCTTAAATAAGTATCATAATTATTTGTAGTAATAGGTGGGATTACAACATTAAATGGATTAACTTTATTTCCATTAGCATCAACCATAGGTTGTAGGTTAATATTCTCATAATAAATACGATGTTGTTTGAACTCTCCACCGAATTTAATTCCAAATTCTTGTGTCAATTGTGAAGTCCAGTCTAATCTTATAGAATAAGTTCCTGTATTTCTCACAAATCGATTCATGTTCGTTCCACCTGTACTGAAGCTGTAAGGCGGGTTTTGAATTAAATCATTATCAACATATAAAGTTGGTCTTACTGGATTTCCAGTGTAAATATCTTTATATAGATAATGGCGATAATCTTTGAAGTAATAAGAAAAATTCAACTGGTAAAAGGTCCAGTTTGAAAGGGCATGATTAATTGAAATTGTATTTGAATAACCTTTTCTAAATCGATTTAGATTGTTATCCGGATTTAATCTTTGATAATTATCATAATCTTTGTAATTCTGATAATCATAAATAAAATTATAACTGAGTTTGAATGTCGAAGTTACTCTTTGGGTTAATTTAGTTTGATAAAAGAATCTTTTATTTGGATTCATTGGAACAAATGCGCCATCACCACTTGCCTGAACAATAAAACTATCTGGCGATACTTCACGAGTTACATCTGTTGGAAGGAAAATTCGTTTTCCATAAAGATAACCTTCATTGTAGTAATATCTTGCATTAGAGAAAAAGAATAATCGATCTTTTAATATTGGACCACTCAAACTAGCATCAATACTTTGGACAGAAAGTGGATTAATGTGATTAATATTCATAAAAATATTTTTTCGATTGGAAAGATAATCGCCGCTGTAAAACTGAATGTTTCCATTAAAATTGTTATCACCATCTTTGGTTACAATATTTACAACACCGCTCATTGCCTGTCCATATTCAGCATTGAAAGCACCCGAGATTACCTGCAACTCTTGAATTGCGTTAGTTCCAACATCTATAACAGTTGAATTATCATAAGCATCTGTTATTGTTACACCATCAATTTGATAAGCAAGCTGCCCGCTTCTTCCGCCACGCACATGAATTCCACCACCAGCTGAAACAATTACGCCCGCTTGTAAAGTGAGAACATCTCTGACCTCTGTTACTGGTAATTCGGAAATCAAATCAGATCCTACTACAGATGTTGATGCTGTTAAATCTTTTTGAATAAGTGGTCGAGTTGCTGTAACTACAACTTCTTGTCCAAGTTCAACTGTTTTTTCTCGCAATTCAAAATCAACTCTTGTTGTTAAGTCAATATTTACACGTACATTAGTCACTATTTTTGTTTCATAACCAACCACAGAAGCTTTAACAGAATAAATTCCAGGCGGAACATTAATGATTGTGTAATAACCTTCAAGATTAGTTGCAGCCCCTAAAGTTGTTCCTTCGATAATCACATTTGCAAAGGGAATACCTTCCCCTGTTTTTGCGTCGGTTACTCTTCCAGCAATTTTACCCGTTGTACCTGCAAGAATTGAATTCGCTATTAATGTAAAAATCAAAAAGAGATAATATTTCAGATTAATATTTCGGGATTTCATCACTCCTCCGAAAAATTTTTCACTAAAATAGTTTGGTTTCTGTCTATTAAATATAATTTTTTATCAAGGCTGAATTTTAATTCTGGATTTGTCAAATATCTTCCAATACTTTCTTTTTCTATGATTTTAAATTTGTTATCAAATTTATAAAGGTAAGAATTGAGCCCTTTCCTTTTTAAGATAAAAATAAATCCATTCACAGATAAAGCATCAAGTATTGTTTCATCTTCATGACATAGACTTGTTCTTTCTAATGATTTATTTTTTAATGAATAAATACAACCTCTACCAAAAAACAAATGCTCTGAATATTTCACTTTATTTTCAATAAATTCATCTGAAATTTTTTCAAATACAGCTGAATTAAATTTATCGGCATTAAAGATTAAAAGATAAAATCCTGCTCTAAAAACTGGTTCTGTTTCTATTCCTGAAAAGTAAATTTCTGAGTTATTAACAAAAACTTTATAGATTATTGACAGATCAATTTCAAACGAATTGATCTCAAAAGTCGCAGGATTTAGAAGTAAAATTTTCGAATATAATTTTCCATTTCTACTAAGCTGAGATAAAGCAATCAAAATTTTTCCTTCGAGTGGAAGTAGATGTCCAATTCTCTCTTGATTGAATTCTTGTTTATCA
>JBNAWO010000060.1:0-4892 GCA_049699815.1 Ignavibacteria bacterium
AACAAAACAATAAATGTTATGGTAGTCGCTGGCTTTAGCCTGCGAATAAATACGCAACCTAAAGGTTGCGACTACCGGGAATTTAATAATTTGGATCATCATTCTTCCCATTTCCTTCGTAATTCATAGACAGCCACACCATATGCCACGGCAACATTCAAAGAATGTTTAATTCCATACATTGGTAATTCAATAGCCATATCACATAATTCGAGTATATGATTCTGAACCCCTGTAATTTCATTTCCAACAACAAGGCACATTGGAAAATTTTGTTTTGAAACATTTGTATAAGGAATGCTCTTATCTGTGATTTCAAGTGCAACGATTTTTATTCCTTCTGATTTTAGTTTTTTTATTAAGTCAACTGGATCTTTGTGATATTCCCATTCGACGCTTTCAGTCGATCCTAATGCGGTTTTTCTGACTTCTTTCTTTTCAGGTGTCGGTGTATAACCTGTAAGAAATAATTTTTGAATCATTATTGAATCAGATGTACGGAAAATTGAACCAACATTATACATACTTCGAATGTTGTCGAGCAAAACAAATAGGGGAAATTTTTTTGCTTGATTTAGTGTTTCGAGACTTAATCGTTTTGATTGAATTTCAGAGTGTGTAAGTTTTCTCATCTCTATCCTTTAATTTAGAGTGAATTTCAAAAATTTATTAATACAAAATTAATTGATTATTTATTATGTGATGAGGTTAATTCAAATTATTTTAATTTCATCCCTTCGGGATTTTCTTTTGAGAAATTCTGAAAAACACGATTAGACAATTATCCAACTTCGAAGAGGTGAGATTATTGTAGAAAATTAATTGTATATAAAAATATAAATTCCGAAGAAGTGAAATAATAAAAAATTCATATTTGCCTGAATTCGAAACTGATTTTTGATTAATTGAATGTGATCATCGACCCACGATTGAACTATCATAAAAATTCGCTCTTTCATTATTCACCAATCATTTAATATTTTGTAAAAAATTCAAAACAATATGCACGAACTTTCAATTGCTCAAGAAATTCTATCAATAGTTAAAGCAAGTCTTCCAACACCTGATGCAAAAGTTATTGCTATACGATTAAAGATTGGTCACCTCTCTGGCATTTTAATCGATTCACTTAAGTTTAGCTTTGAAGCAATCACTTCGCAGACTGAATTTGAAAATACTCAACTCGAAATTATTGAAGTCCCTATCAAAATAACATGTAATGATTGTTCAAAAACAAGTATTTTGTACGAACCTATTTTTTTATGTCCAGATTGCAATTCATTTAATGTTCAACTCCTTGAAGGGAGAGAATTGGAAATTTTAGAAATCGAAATAGAAGATAATTAGGAGGAAATATGAGTATCATTACTGTTGAAAGAAAAATCTTAGAAAAGAATGATCAAATTGCTCAAAAGAACAGAGCAAAATTTAAATCCAAAAATTTGTTCGTAATGAACTTTGTCAGTTCACCTGGCTCAGGTAAAACATCTCTCATTGAAAAAACGATCGAACACTCTAAAAGTAAATTCACAATCGGAGTGATTGAAGGAGATGTACAGACAAGTCTTGATGCAGAACGAGTAAACAAATTCAATGTTCCAGTTGTGCAAATCGTTACGAATGGTGGATGTCATCTTGAGGCGAATCTTGTCCGTGATGCTTTTCAAAATATTGAGAATGAAGATTTTGAAGTTTTGATAATTGAAAATGTAGGCAATCTTGTTTGCCCATCAAATTATGATTTAGGTGAAGATATTAAAGTAGTTATTTTAAGTACAACTGAAGGGGATGATAAGCCATTAAAATATCCGGCAATGTTTAGAAATGCATCTGTCTTAATTATCAATAAAATTGATTTAATTCCTTATGTGAATTGCAACATTGATGAAATGAAAAATAACGCTCTCTCAATCAATCCAAACTTGAAAATTTTTGAAGTTTCCTGTAAAACTAATCAAGGAATAGATGAATGGGTGAACTGGATTGGTGAAAGAATTAAAAAATAGTTTTTTAACCTTATCCAATAAAATAATTATATCAAGTTGAAGAAATTATTCCTCATCAAGTGATAATTAAAAAAGTTGAATGAGAGAAAGACTTAAAATAATAATTCGTGGAGCTGTGCAGGGTGTCGGATTCAGACCATTTGTTTTTCGTCTTGCGAGCGAGATGAATCTGAATGGTTATGTTCTGAATTCATCCAAAGGTGTTTTTATCGAAGTCGAAGGTGAAAACGAAAAGCTTAAAGAATTTTTGATTAGAATTGAAAAAGAAAAACCACAAATATCTATCATTCAATCGCTTGAGTATCAAATCTTAGATGCAGTTGGATATAATAAATTTGAAATCAAAAAGAGTGAAAAGGACGAAGAAACCATTGCATTAATTCTTCCAGATATTGCCACCTGTAAGGATTGTTTAAAAGAACTTTTTGATCCTAACGATAGAAGATATCTTTACCCATTTATTAATTGCACTAATTGTGGACCAAGATTTACAATAATAGAGATGCTCCCATACGATCGACCTTTTACTTCAATGAAAAATTTTAAAATGTGTCCAGATTGTGAAAAAGAATATCATAATCCTGAAGATAGAAGATTTCACGCTCAGCCAGTTGCCTGTCCTGTATGCGGACCACACATTGAATTATGGAATTCAGAGGGTGATATACTTTCAATAAAAGAGAATGCAATTGAACAAACAATTGATTTAATTAACAAAGGTAAAATCCTTGCAATTAAAGGACTTGGTGGCTTTCATCTTGTAATTGATGCAGCAAATGAAAACGCAGTTATCAATTTGAGGAGAAGAAAGCACAGAGAGGAAAAACCTTTTGCTTTAATGTTTCCAGATATTCAATCTGTAAAACAAGTCTGTGAAGTTAACGAACTTGAAGAAAGATTGTTACTATCTCCGGAATCACCAATTGTTTTATTACGAAGAAAAAAATTTTCAGAAGAAATCGAAATTTCCAGATTAGTTGCTCCCGATAACCCTTACTTAGGAATAATGCTTCCTTATACACCTTTACATCATATCTTAATGAAATTTTTAGGCAAGCCAATCGTTGCAACAAGCGGAAATCTATCTGAAGAACCTATTTGCATTGATGAATATGAAGCATTGAGAAGATTAAAAGGAATAGCTGATTACTTTCTTGTTCATAATCGTCCAATACTCAGGCATTGTGATGATTCTATTGCAAGAATAGTTAATAATAGGGAGTTCATAATTAGACGAGCAAGAGGGTTTGCACCATTACCTTATTTGATTGAAAACGAATCGGATGATTCTTTAATTGCAGTTGGTGGACATCTTAAAAATACAATCGCGTTAAAAAAACGAAATCAAATTTTTATAAGTCAACACATTGGTGACCTTTCAACTCTTGAATCATTCAATGCATTCAAAAAGACAATAGATGATTTTCAAAAATTATATGAAGTTGATAAAAAGAAGTTTGTTGGTGATCTTCATCCGGAATATTTATCAACTAAGTTTTTGAAAGAAAGCCAGTTTGAATTCAAATTAGTTCAACACCATCTCGCACACATTGCTGCTTGCAAAATAGAAAATCAGGTTGAAGGTGAAGCACTTGGTGTTTCGTGGGATGGAACAGGGTATGGTTTAGACGGAAAAATTTGGGGCAGTGAATTTTTTATAATTGATGACGAAAGTTTTGAGCACATTGGACAATTCAGAAAATTTCATCTACCTTCTGGCGAAAAAGCAATAAAAGAGCCGAAGAGAACCTTAGCAGGAGTTCTCTACGAAATTTATGGTCGCGATATTCTTAAATCAAAAATTTTAAGATCGAAGTTTAGCGATACAGAATTAAACTATATTATTAATCAAATCGAGAAAAAAATTAATTCACCTGAATGTGTAAGCGCTGGAAGATTATTTGATGCCATTTCGTCTTTAACTGGAATTTCTGATTATTCAAATTTCGAAGGTCAGGCTGCTATGAAACTTGAATTTGTCATCAATAACCAGACCAATGATTTTTACAAATTCGATTTTAGAAAAGAGGAAATATTCATCATTGACTGGATGAAAATTATCATTGGAATTGAATCAGATCTTGAAAATCAAATTGATAAGGGAATTATCGCTGCAAAATTTCACAATTCGCTAACGGAGATAATTGTTGAGTTTGCAAAAAAAAGTGGTTTGAAAAAAGTAATATTGAGTGGAGGTTGTTTCCAGAATATTTATCTTCTCGAAAGAACAATCAAAAGATTGCAGGAAGAGAATTTTAAAGTTTACTGGCATCAAAGAATTCCAACTAACGATGGAGGAATTTCAGTTGGACAAATTGCTGCGTTTCAATTGTACAATAGGAAACTAAAGATAAGTTAAAATTGATTTCATATATTAGAATTAAAGTAATTTTTTAGTCAGTAATTCATACAGAGCATTTTTCATTTGAAATCAATATTTTTCAATAACGAATTAAAATTAAGTAAGGAGATTTAACATGTGTTTAGCAGTACCCGGAAAAGTTGAGGAAATTTATGAGGGGACAGATTTACTTAAAATGGCAAAGGTAAATTTTGGAGGCGTAAAGAAAGATGTTTGTGTCGCATGGATTCCTGATGTGCAAGTTGGCGATTATGTTCTGGTTCATGTTGGATTTGCATTGAATAAAATTGATGAAAAAGAAGCACTGGAAACTTTAAGGATATTGAAAGAAATGGGTGAACTTGACGAACTGAACAAATCCAGTGAGTTAACGAAGTCAAGATGGCCCTGCTCGGCGTCAAGGAGACGACCCTGACAAAGTACGGCGCCGTCAGCCGTCAGACCGCCGAGGAAATGGCCGATGGCGGCCGGAGGCTACTTAACGTAGATGTGTGCATTTCCGATACCGGCATCGCCGGACCGAC
>JBNAWO010000060.1:4902-5431 GCA_049699815.1 Ignavibacteria bacterium
ATTTCGCGACCCCGATGCCGCTAAATTTCTTGCAAGTAAAATAAAAGAAGTTACTAAACACAACTGGAAAATAATGGAAATTTGCGGTGGACAAACTCACTCTATCTTAAAATACAGTATTGACGAACTTTTACCAGAAAAAATTTCTCTTATACATGGACCGGGCTGTCCTGTTTGTGTAACTCCACTTGAGATGATTGATAAAGCAATTGAAATTGCTTCACGACCCGATGTTATATTTACTTCTTTTGGAGATATGTTGAGAGTTCCAGGTTCAAAAATGGATCTTCTTTCAGTTAAAGCAAATGGGGGAGATATTAGAATGGTTTATTCTCCCCTTGATGCTGTAAAAATTGCTCAATCGAACCCAGATAAAAAAGTTGTCTTCTTTGCAGTAGGATTTGAAACAACAGCACCTGCAAATGGAATGTCGGTTCTTAGAGCAAAAGAACTTGGATTAAAGAATTATTCAATTCTTTGTTCACATGTTTTGGTTCCACCTGCAATCGAGGCATTGATGAGTGGATAT
>JBNAWO010000060.1:5441-14848 GCA_049699815.1 Ignavibacteria bacterium
TATAATTCCAGCATAAATGGATTTCTTGCTGCAGGGCATGTTTGTACAGTTATGGGTTATGAAGATTATCTTCCTTTAGCAGAAAAATATAATATCCCAATTGTGGTAACTGGATTTGAACCGATCGATATTCTGCAAGGAATTTTAAAATGTGTAACTCTTTTAGAAGAGGGGAAGAATATAATTGACAATCAATATTCAAGAGTTGTGAGAAAAGAAGGTAATCTTGCGGCAAAAGAAATTATAAGAAAAGTATTTGAAGTTACTGATAGGAAATGGAGAGGAATTGGTTTAATTCCAATGAGTGGATTAAAATTAAGAGATGAATTCGCTGAATACGACGCGGAAAAAATTTTTGATATCGTGGACATTCAAGTCGATGAACCTGATGTTTGCATTGCTGGCGAAGTTTTACAGGGCTTGAAATTACCGACTGATTGTTCTGCATTTGGAAAAGAATGTACACCAGAGAATCCACTTGGGGCACCAATGGTTTCATCTGAAGGTGCCTGCGCTGCATATTTTCACTATAAAAAAGTAAAAATAAATTGAGTAATAAAATGGAATTCCAGCTAAGTTGTCCTATACCTAAATCGGAATACGATAAAATTTTACTTGCCCACGGTGGTGGAGGAACTTTAACTCATCAATTAATTTCAAAAATTTTTCTTAATCAATTTGGAAACGATTATTTAAATCAATTGCATGATGGAGCCATTTTTGAAATTAATGGAAGCAAATTTGCATTTACTACAGATTCATATGTAGTTAATCCAATATTTTTTCCCGGTGGAAATATTGGTGAGCTTGCAGTTAATGGAACAGTAAATGACCTGGCAGTATGTGGTGCAAAACCTCTTTTCATTTCAACAGGATTTATTATTGAAGAAGGATTTGAAATTGAAGAATTATGGAAAATTGTTTTAAGTATGAAAGAAGCAGCTGATAAAGCGGGAGTGATGATTGTTACCGGGGACACAAAAGTTGTGGAAAAAGGTAAAGGCGATAAAATTTTCATTAACACATCTGGTATTGGATTAATTTATGATGGAATTAATATTTCACCAAAAAATGTAAATGTCGGTGATTTAATTATTTTAAATGGCAAAATTGCTGAACATGGAATTGCAATTATGTCTGAAAGAGAGGGACTTGAATTCGAAACAAAAATTGAAAGCGATACGGCACCATTAAATGGTTTGGTTGAAGAAATTATAAAAGTCTCCAAAAAAATTAGTGTAATGCGCGATCCAACGAGAGGTGGACTGGCAAGTGCATTAAACGAGATTGCATCTTCGGCAAATGTTAAGATAGAAATTTACGAGAAAGAAATTCCTATTTCTGATGAAGTACTTGGAGCTTGCGAAATTCTTGGACTTGATCCTCTTTATATTGCTAATGAAGGGAAGTTACTAGTCTTTGTTAGTGATAACGATGCTGAAAAAGTTCTTGAAGAAATGAAAAAGCATCCTTATGGAAAGGATTCAAGGATAATTGGGAAAGTGGTAGAAAAAGGCTTACCTATTGTTACTATGAAGACTCTAATAGGAAGTACTCGAATTGTTGATATGATTTCTGGAGAACAATTACCCAGAATTTGTTAAAATTTAATTTTGATTAATTATTTGAAAGGTTTTTTGCTGTTCAATTAAGTCATATTATTTATATCCCGATTGCCATTTAAAAAACTTTTACCATAAGTATTTTATTAGAGAAAAATTAATAATTGTTATTTTTCCCAAATTTGAATATGTAAAGTGGTTTTCTGGATAAAGTAATAGAGATTTTATGTCAGGCTGAGCTTGTCTCAGCCAGTGGTCGATTATTTCTGAGTGGAGAAAGGACTTCATTTTTTAGATTCTATAGAACAGTCACCCTTAGACAGATTCAGGATGACAAACTTCGATAAAGTCAGGGTGATCAGGGTGACAGGAAGGAATAAATTCTCATTTCATCAACACAAACTTCTTCGCTGATTTGAATGAACCACTCCGTAATTCGTACAAATAAACTCCTGATGGAAGATTGTATTTACTGGCATCAAATTCTATCTCATCTTCCCCAGCTTGCTTTGGCTCGTTTACAAGTGTTGCGATTTCACGACCAAGTAAATCATAAACTTTTAAGGTAACAAGTCCAGTTTCTTTAATTGAGTATTTGATTTTTGTAGTTGGATTGAAGGGATTGGGGTAGTTTTGATATAATACAAACGAAGATGGTCTAACTTTTTCTT
The DNA here is from genome assembly GCA_049699815.1 of Ignavibacteria bacterium. Classification (GTDB taxonomy): domain Bacteria; phylum Bacteroidota; class Ignavibacteria; order Ch128b; family Ch128b; genus Ch128b. The sequence continues at coordinate 7,675 of JBNAWO010000060.1, forward strand.
CTTGAACATCAAGTATCACTCCTCCTTCGCGATAAATAGATAAACCCGTGTGTGTCCCTATTATTTTGTGATTTAATTCATCTATTTCTATCGATGTTATACTATTACCTGATAAGCCAGAATTAAATACATTGTATACACTCCAGCTCGTTCCATCATATTTTGCCAAACCTGCATTCTCAGTCCCAATCCAGATATTTCCTGTTTTATCAACTTTTATTACTCTTATCCAGTTGCTTGGTAAACCCGAGTTTGATTTATTGTAAATAGTCCAATTAGAACCATCAAATTTCACCAAACCATACTGCCAGGTGCCTATCCATTTATTTCCAAGACTATCTATTGCCAGAGACAATACCCAATTCTCGGGTAATCCAGAGTTTGATGTATTGTAGACAACCCAGTTTGTTCCGTCAAACATTGCTAAGCCATTTTCAGTACCTATCCATTTATTGTTGAATTTATCTATTACAATTGAGCTCACATATCTGCCCGGCAATCCAGAATTATTCTGATTATAGACTGTCCAATTTACTCCATCAAATTTTCCTAAACCATTATCAGTACCTATCCACTTATTACCATATGAATCAGAAGTTATACAAAGAATATTATTACTTGGAATACCTGAATTTATTGTGTTGAATGAATTCCAGCTAACACCATCGTAGCGTAATAAACCATTAAACCAGGTTCCTGCCCATACTTGATTTGTATCTTCAACTAAAAGTGAATGTACAAATGTACCAGGAATCTCATTTCGCCACATTCTGCTTATTCCTTCACTCTTATGAATAACCACTCCACGACCATAAGTTCCTATCCAGATTTTTCCAGTCTTATCTAAAGCTAATGACTTTATATAATCATTATTGATGCCTGTATTATATTTATTAAATATTTCCCAGGTGGAATCTCTAAGTATAGCGACTGAATTATCATACAAAGCAAAAAATATTGATAAACTATCAACTATGATACTTTCAACCCAACTATTTGGTAACGATGAATTAAAATTGGTTAATTGTATCCATTCCACTCCATTAAAATACATAGCAAATCTTTTATCTGGATAGAAATCATTTGATTCAAAACCTATCCATGTATTATTATACTTATCCTGAGTTATAATTTTTATAATTGCCTCAGAGGCAAAATAATGCGTCCAACTTTGTCTATTAAATTTAGACATACCGCCACCCCCAACCCATATATCATCATTATTATCAATAAAAATAAAATTTGCACCATAAAGACCAGAATTAGTTCTATCATAAACTACCCAGGTGGTATCATTAAACTTTGCAAGTCCTGAGCTCTCTGTTGTTCCTATCCACTTAATATTGAAGCGATCTATTGCAATAGAATTCACTCTTATTCCAGGCAATCCTGAATTACCTGTCCAGTATCTTATCCAATTAACCCCATCATATTTTATCAATCCTTTTTCTGCTGTCCCTATCCAGATATTTCCCAATGAGTCGAACGCCAGAGCTGTTATTCTGTTATCCATAATTCCCGAGTCAGTAGTATTGTAAATTGTCCAGTTAGTCCCATCATACTTCACCAACCCATAACCATTTGTTAAAAACCACATATTGTCATACTTATCTATTATAATCTTATTTATCGCCGATTTTGGCACCTCAGGAATTGTTAAATCATAATTAATCCAGCAATTACCATCATACTTTACTATCCCTCCATCTTTCATTAGAACCCATTTTACTTTGCTTTTATCCATAGCCATCGATATTATATTGCTATAAATACCCGTATTACCAGTATTAAAAACTTTCCATTCTTCAGTCTGTGCTTCTACTAAAAAAGGGAAAAGCAGAACAATATAAATGATTAAGATTTGTTTAAGCATCTTCTAATACCTTTCAAACAATTTTATAATTAAGAGACGACATCCCATTAATCGGGATGTCATCTCACTAAATTTATAACTTACTTAAGTAAAATAAATTTTTTCGTCTCACGAAAATCAGAAGTCTTTAATTCATAAAAATACACTCCAGATTTTAATCCATAATTGTCTGCATTAAATTCAATTTCGTATTCACCAGCCTGTTTTGGCTCGTTTACAAGTGTTGCGACAACTTCGCCAAGTAAATCATACACTTTCAAAGTTGTAAATGTAGATTTCTGAATACTATATCGTATCCTTGTAACGGGATTAAATGGATTTGGATAATTATCACTTAAATGATAATCATATTTTTTTACAATTGTTTTATCCAAACCATTTCCATATTGTATCTCTACCACTGAACTATAAGCTGAATTATTCCCACCAATATCTCTGGCTCTTATCCTATATTGAGCACGACTTGGACCTGAACCTGCTGTGGTTATATTAAAATCTATTAATGTATCCTGTGTTCCACTTCTTGAGCCTATTTCAGTCCAGTTAGTCCATTGACCATTTCCTGCTTGATCAAGTCTTCTTTCAATTCTATATCCGCCACTATTAACTCGTACATCTGGTTCATTGTTCAATGTCCAACTTAATTTTGGTTTACCTGATACAATTGTTACAGACAAATTTTGTGGAGCTAATGGTGCGGCATCGTATTGACGATACTTGATATAATTACTGCCTTCATCTTTCCATATAACATATAGATCATTACTTTTTGAATATATATATGGAGATTTATAATTATAATAATTCCCTGTGCTAATTGTTTGCTCTGAGCTCCAGTTATTTCCGTCATAATATCTGTATTTTATACCATAAAATGATGGATAAACAATATGAAGAATCCCGTTATTTGTAGTAATTACTCCTAATAAATTTGTACCATCAGCACGAGTTTGCAGGAGTTGAGAAGAACTCCAGTTTGTGCCGTTTATAGCTCTTTTTGTTACGTATAAATCCATCCAATATTGACCAAGGTCGTATACGTTTTTATAATAAAATAAGAATAATGAATCGCTCCTTGCAAAAACTTTTTCAATCATTGAATATCCATTTGGAACTCCATATACAAGCTGTGGAGCTTCCCAAGATTGTGTTTGAAAATTATAATCCCTTGTTTTCGCATCCCCCAGATTTAAATGTGGTAAAGAACCAGGACCTGTATTGTATGAAACATGCACTTTATTTGCAGACGTGGTTACGGTTGGAAAGCCGCCAACTTCATTTTCTGTATAATTAGTTACATTTGCATAATCCCTCCATCTGTTATCAAAATATCTTTTATAATACGTCTCATAGTAATTTGGATCATTCTGCTGAGGTCTCTCTGACCAAACTACATGTAATCCTTTGCTATCAAATACTGCATCAACACCATTTGAATATTGATAAGTCATTTGTATATCTTCCAATGAGCTCCAATTTTCACCAGCATTTGTACTTTTCATTACTTTAAGGTTTGAACCTTTTTTGTATACTATGTATAAGTCATTATCATTACCAGTTATGTTTGGGAAATAACCACCTGTATCAATTGTCATTTGACGCATTGTGCTTCCTGAGGAATTAAGAAGTACATACTTAACAATATTATTTTGTGTGCTGGTTAGTAAAATATGGTTACCATCTTTATTGGTGAATAACTCCATTTTTACTAAATCAGCTTCAGAAATATTAGTTGTAACTACATTGTTCCAGCCTTGTGGGTATATGATACTTGCGTAAATAAAAAGTACCGTTGAAATAAACTTTTTCATTTTAAAGTCTTCTTTTTATTTAATTAGTAAAGTTTTTATTGTCTTTTTTACTTCATTTGTTCTTAAAACTATGAAATACAATCCGCTACTTACCGATTTCCCATCAAAATCTTTTCCATCCCATTCAGTTATGTATTCTCCATTGTTTAGAGTTTTATTCAGAAGCACTTTAATTTCTTTCCCTAAAATGTCATAAACAACCAAAAAAACATGGTTTGTTTGATTTTTGCTATGTATTGAAAAATTAATCTTTGTATTTGAATTAAAAGGGTTGGGATAATTCTGCTTTAATTCAATTTCCGGTATAATTAAACCAGCATTTACTTCCACATCTGATGAGATGTTATATTTATATATCCTTGTAAAATTTTTTAGGGGTTTACTTGGTGGAATAATATCCATTGTGATTAACAATTCCTTATTGCCATCACCAGTTAAGTCGTAAAGTGTTGCTCCGTAATAGTCACTGTTTTGATCGATAAGTTCATTCCTTTTAAGATAAAAAATTTCATAAGCATGCTGGTTAGGACTACCTATGAATTTAAGTATAATCACATGTTGATCAATACAAATGAACAATTCCTCTTTACCGTCGTTATCAACATCAAAAGCTGAAGCATTACCTGCAAAGAAAGAGAATATCCCTACGATGTCTATTCTATAAACCGGACGGTAAAAGTTATCTCCACTCATCTCAAAACAAGTAAATATTGTTTTAGGAATACCTGAGTAAAAAGCATCACCACCAATCCATAGTTCCGGCTTACCATTACCATCAATATCGTTTGTTATAAAATTCATATATGCATTAAATGTTTCTACTTTACCTCTATAGACAAATTGATAATTATTATTGCCACTGTTCTCTATTACATAAAAATTACCTTTAGCATCACCAATCACTAAATCTTTTTTTCCATCTAAATCTAAATCCCCAGAAGTAATTCCACCCCCATAAGAAATTGGTTTAAAGGTAAATATTGAATCAAGATTGTTTATAATTGGATTGTACTCACTTACTACAAAGTATAGATCCATACTATAAAAAGCTACATCAGTTAAATTATCGCCATCAAAATCTCCGCAGGTAAAATCATCTAATTGGCGGTATTTATATTGGTACTTAAAATCAAATTTTGTCGGCAATGAACCATAGAACGGTGGTATAAAAGCATAATATGATATTCCACCAATTCCATCATAACTATGCCATAAAACCTGCTCAAGTCCAGTTTTTTTTATGTCATATATTGTCATAACCTCAAATATAGTATCCTTATAATTGTTAAAGTTATAAACTAGATTAAATTTTGATTTTAATGAATCTAATTCATAAATAACTTTTGAACCTTCTTGTATCCCAGGATAATCAACCCCCTTAACATAACCATAAAGCTCTGGTAAACCATTTTTATTGATATCTGCAATTCGTAAATATTCTCCTTGACCATTAGCCACATGAACTTCCGTCCAGAAATTAAATCTATTAGAATAAAGAGATGTATCAATTGTTCTTAAATCTACTTGAAAGCTATCAATCAAATATGTTTTATTTATAGATTTATAATTCTCCAGATTTTTGTAGATTTTTCTCCTCGAAGGTTCATATTTAATTTCATAGATACTATCAGCATTTGATACTCTTTCAATAGATTTAATTTTAAAATGAAAATCTGGAATTTCTTGAGCAAATAAACAATTACAACCAATAATCATAATTAAATATTTTACGCTTTTCATTTTACTAATCCTATTTATTTATTTGGGAAAGAAATTAAGTGCTTCACATTTTATTAAACTTAAGTAAACCCTGTTGTGTATTCACAACAGGGACTATCCTCCATTATTAGTAAAGTAAAATGACAAAAAATTGTATTGACTTTTCTATCTTTATAAATCTCTACAAAATTGATTGGAATATATACTAATGGTAAAATTACTCTCTGTAATTCTGCGGGGGGGGAGTAAATCTATTTTAGATAGTAATAACATTTTGTATTTACCTTTCTATTTAAATTTAATGCTCTATTGCCAAAAAGTCAATCTAAACTTTCACTTCATTAACACAAACTTCTTCGCTGATTTGAATGAACCACTCCGTAATTCGTACAAATAAACTCCTGATGGAAGATTGTATTTACTGGCATCAAATTCTATCTCATCTTCCCCAGCTTGCTTTGGCTCGTTTACAAGTGTTGCGATTTCACGACCAAGTAAATCATAAACTTTTAAGGTAACAAACTGCTTTTCGCTTTCTGCGTTCTGCTTACTGCCTACTGTATACTTAATTTTAGTTGTTGGATTGAAGGGATTGGGATAGCATTCACTTAAAGAGTAATCATATTTTTCATTACTGATTTTCTGCATTCTAGGATCATAATTTGCCCAACTATAGTCTGATAAAACCGATTCTTTATAGGAATTGTTTACCGCGGAAACTTTGTAAAAAACTTTATAAGTTCCGCTGCCAATTGTCATTTCAATATCTGTCCAAGTGGTATCAGTATATGACGTATAACCTACAGAATCAAATATTGTTGGTTCTCCACCCGTAGTGCGGGCTCTATAGATTTTATACCAAACTTAATTAGTCTCTGTATTCTTCGACCATTTTAGAACTGGATGACCATTAATATTGGTTATAGTTAAATTTCTTGGTTTGGCCGGGTAACCTCTTGCTACATTTACTGCGTTATGTGCATTTATTCTTCCATAACCAAGATAGCGATTCCATCCAATTTGACTGTAAGGATATTGGCCAATTTTGTCTGCAGTATGTGTAATTATATCATATACCTGTACAGGTGTTAAAGTACTATCTATTGACAAAATCAATCCCGATAAAGCACTAACAAAAGGTGCAGCAACAGAGGTTCCGCATCCAATTCCATAACCTGTAGTGTATCCGAGTATTGGAAAATCACAACCCGGTGCAGCAACATCAATAAATGAATTAGTTGGGTCGTTAATAGGATCATTACCTGGGCTGTAATTCTAAACCTCAACAAATTTTTCAACACCATCATATAATTTTGTTGCACTAACAGCTATAACTTGACCTACAGAACCAAAATGATACGCTGCTGGATGTCGTAAGCCCGGAACATCCCACTCAGCATTACCAGCTGCATCAACACAAATTACCCCTTGATTGATAGCATTATAAATAGAATATCTAAGTGCGGGATAATCGCTGGTAATCCAGCTAAAGTTGATAACATCCGCCCCTTCCTTTACAGCGGAATCAATTTCCGATGTGCCCCATTCATGTTGCATAATTTTTTAATTCCAACCAAGACTTGCAATTCCAATGCTATTATTAGTCATAACACCTGCTACGCCGGCAACCGCTTGACCATGATGACCAAATACACCAAAATGACGAACTATCTTTTCAGCCAAGTCAATATGTGGTTGAGACAGACCATAATAGTAATCATTAACGGAAATTTTGATGGTTGAAAGACCTTTATTTATATCCCAAGCGTAA
>JBNAWO010000061.1:0-6131 GCA_049699815.1 Ignavibacteria bacterium
TGTAATAACTTTTGCACCTACAAAAGCTATTTTCATTTCAAACTCCTTTTCCATTAATATTTTGAGATGAGACTTTTGAGTTTTAGTGTTTTTTGAACAGGATCTAAATCTTTGAAAATTGCAGCACCAACAACTACCACATCCGCACCAGCCTCAATAACCTGTTGAACATTCTCTACATCAATACCGCCATCGACTTCAATCAAAAAATTGTAGTTATTTTTTTCCTTAAGTTCTCTAAGAGCTGAGATTTTCTTCAAAGAATTTTTAATAAAACTTTGTCCACCAAATCCTGGATTAACGGACATAATCAAAACCAGATCAACCTCTTCAAGAACATTCTCAATTGAATAAATTGAAGTTGCAGGATTAATTGAAACACCAGCTTTTATTCCATAACTCTTGATCTTCATTATTGTTCGATGCAAATGAGTTAAGGCTTCCTGATGAACAGTCAAAATATCTGAGCCAGCTTCAACAAATTTTTCAATGTAATTATCTGGATTAAAAATCATTAAATGTGTATCAAGCGGCAAATTAGTTATTCGATTAATTGCTTCAACTATAATAGGTCCAAATGTCAAATTGGGGACAAAATTTCCATCCATAATGTCAAGATGAATCCAATCTGCATTCCCTAGTTCAAGTATTCGAATTGTTGATTTCAAATCGCTAAAATCACTTGAAAGGATAGAAGGAGAAAGAAATTTCATTTATTCAATGATCTCCTTTCCGGTTAATTTTTCTTTCACAACAATCAGATCAATCTGAGTACCTGCTTCTACAAACGAGCCAGCTGATGGATATTGATAAATTACCGTGTTTGGCAAGAAATCCATTGAGGGCTGATAAACAATTTTTCCGACCTTTAAATTTTTAGATTCAATTAATTGCTTTGCCTCAGTAAGACTTTTACCGACTAAGGATGGAATTTCAATATTACCAAAACTACTGACATTACTTATCCAAACATCAATTGCAGTGCCTTTTTCGACTTGCTCATTTGGTTGAATAGACTGAACTGAAATCAAACCTTTTGGAATGTCAGTTAATGTATCTTCAAAAATTTCTCCAAGTGTGAGACCAGCCCGATTTAAGAGTACTGTTGCTTCTTCAATTCTTTTATGCCTCACATCTGGCACTGAAACTTTAATATTGCCTCCGCTTACGATTAAATATATTCTCCGACCGACTTTAACTGTTTTATTTGCGATAGGCCTTTGTAGAATTACTGTCCCTTTTGGAAATTTTGTGTCGTACCTTTCACCGCCATTTACAGGCTCAAGTCCAGCATTTTTAATTACAACTTGAGCTTGTTCTAATGTCATTCCAACAACATTAGGAACAGTAACTTCTTCACCTCTAACATACAAAGGCATAAGAACTCTATCGAATAGAACAATTAGGATAATGAATATTGCAAATATTAAGATTAGTTTTTTGACTTTCATTCGTTTGTCAATAAAATTTACACAAAAATAAAGAAGCCAAATTAATTATTGAAATATTTGAGAAAATTTTTGAAACAGTTACACTTCGATTAAACGCTACTCCATTTATACTGATATATATTTTTCTATGAAACCGAGATTTTATTAAAAGTTGTAATTAAAATCTGTTATAGTCTTTTTCTAATTACCGGATTTGATCAGTTTGAGCTTATCTTGACCAAAGGCTGATTAGCTACAGTTAAAGTAGCCTGACTTCTCATCAAAAATTTTATAATTTTTTTTTAGCCTCAATAATAGAGTTGAAATAACAATAAATTAGAAATCAGGCTTCACATTATTCAAAGACAAAAATTTCACCTTTAAAGTCACTAAACCTTTGGTAATCTCTCCAGATAAGAACTATTACTCAAAATGGAAAACGATTCACATTGTCTTAACTCATCAAGAGAGTTACAATTCATATAACTCATACAGCTCCTTAGTCCATCCATAATAGAATCAATTACATTTTTAACAGTCCCTTTATAAGGAACCATTGTTTCTTCTCCTTCAACAAAAACATTTTTCATCTTCACACCAAAGCTTGCACTTCCACGATATTTTTTCCAGAGCATTCCATTGTATTTAATCACTTCACCGGGAGTCTCTTTCGTTCCTGCGAGCATTCTGCCGAGCATAACTGCATCGGCACCAAGAGCAATAGCTTTAGCGATATCACCAGGATGTTTTATTCCACCATCTGCAATAATTTCAATCTTCAATTTTTTTTCTTTCTTAGTAATAACAGTATCTAAAATTGCAGAGACCTGACCAATTCCAATTCCAGTTTGAATAGAAGTTGTACAAACACTTCCTCCGCCTATTCCAACTCTGACAGCATCAGCTCCAGCATTTTCAAGTGTTTCGAGTGTGGCGCCTGTTGCAGTATTTCCAATTATAACTTTTAAATTGTATTTCTTTTTTATCTCCTCTGTTTTTTTCAAAACAAAATAATTATTGGCGTTAGCAGTGTCTATACAAATTATAAATTTTTTCTCCGCAAGTTTTTCAACAATATCCTCAGGTGTATCGAGTCCAATTGAAACTGCTTTAAGTCCTTCGATATTATTTCCATTGCTTAAAACTTTTTCAAGCGAAGAGTCAAAACGATTTAAAATTCCAAGGGCACCTAAATTATCAAGCTCACGACACATTTCAATTCCCGTCACAGTATCCATTGGACTTGAAACAATTGGAATTGTAAGATTAAGTCCAAGAAATTCGTCTTTAAGTTCGATCAAACTTCGAGATCGAATTTCAGAAATCGTAGTTGGAACGAGAGAAATATCATCGTAGGTTAAGGAATAGAAGAATTCGTTTAACTCAGCTTTCGAATATATTTTCATAAGACCAAAACTCCCATAATTTTTAAATTTTCATTCTTCGAGATGAAGATTTCTAACCATTTTTTTTGAGTCCCACGGAGCAGGCTCACCACCAAGATATTTATGAAACCATTCGAGATGAGCATTATAATACAAAGGCATTGAACGAACAAAGTTGGGCCAATGCCCATCGTTTTTGAATATAATCAATCTAGAAGGAATTCCCCTTTTCTGTAAGTCAGTGAAATACATCAAACTCTGATTGTATGAGACTCTATAATCTTTTTTTCCAGTAATAATTAAAGTCGGTGTTTTGAAATTCTCAACATAATTTGAAGGAGAAAACTTTTCGTAAATTTCTTTTGCTTCCCAAGGCGTTCCACCTAAATCCCATTCCGGAAACCAGAGTTCTTCAGTAGTGCTGTACATTGATCTCAAATCATAAACTCCCATCATCGAGACCAAACATTTAAATCGATCAGTTTTTGCCTGAAACCAATTCATCATATAACCGCCGTAAGACCAGCCCATTGCACCAATTCGATTTTTGTCTACAAAAGGAAATTTTTCAACTTCATCAACAACTGCCATTAAATCTTCAAAAACTTTTCCTCCCCAATCTTTTGAAATTTCTTCAGTAAATTTTTGACCATAACCAGTAGAACCTCTAGGATTTGGAAAAATGACAATGTAACCTTTTCCAGGATAGACCTGCCAATCACCACGAAACGCATCCATCCATTGAGATTGTGGTCCTCCATGAACATTAAGAATCATTGGATATTTTTTGTTTGGATCAAAATTATGCGGCTTCACCATAAAGTAATGAATTTTCGTTCCATCTTTTGAAGTTGCCCAATAACTCTCAGCTGGACGAATATCAACTTCATCCTCAATTTTTTTGTTATCGAAAGTAAGACGAGTTAATTTTTGCGATGTAATGTCAAATTCATACAAGGCAGATGGTTCGCCAGTGGAACGACGAATTAAATAAATTTTCTTCTGATCTTTTGAAACAACAAATGCATCAATAGCATTGGCTTCTAAAACTTTAGAAATCTTTCTTGTTACAATATCAATTTTATAAATCGGAGTTCCTCCTTTTTCCTCAGCCGTGAAATAAATTGTTTTTGAATCTGAGCTCCACTCAAACTCATTTATCCAGTTATCAAATGTACCGGAAATAATTTCTGATGTCTTCGTGGTTCTATTGTAAAGCGCTAATTGAAATAAATCAGATTCATAACCAGGTTTTGATTGTCTTCTATAGGCAATGTATTTTCCATCGGGAGAATATTTCGGAGAACCATCCCAAGCTAAATTATTTTGTGTGATGTTGATTGTCTCACCTGTTTCGAGATTAACAATCCATAAATCAGAATTAGTTGTAGTTGCCTGCGAAACTGTTGTTGATTTATCTCGATTCGATGCAAAGCATAATTCTTTTCCATCGGGAGAAAAATCATAATTTATTGGACCACCAAGAGAGAAAATTGGACTTTCGAAATCTCCAGGGGTTACATCTTTTACTTTGTTCGTTTGTAAGTCAAGAATAAAAATGTGTGACCTTTTTCCATCAGAGTACTCATCCCAATGCCGGAATAAAAGTTCATCGGCAAGATGAGCTTGAATTGGACCATTTTCCATTCTATCGTTTATTTTCTTATTGCATTCATCGTTATCACCACACTCAGGAAAGACTTTTGTAGTAAAAGCTATGTAACGTCCATCGGGCGAAACGACTAAATCACTTACACCGGTTGAAATGTCTGTCAGCTTAATCGATTCACCACCGTCAAGTGGAAGTTTGTGTATTTGTGTACCCTTTGTTCTGGTCGAAATAAAGAATAAATTTTTCCCATCTGTTGAAAAACGTGGTTGAAAATCAGCTCCTTCAAAGTTAGTTAACTGCTTGACATTTTTTGTTTTGAGGTCAAACAAAAAAATATCAGAATTAGATTTGCCTTCATTTAATTTATAAGATGTAAGTGAATAAGCTATAAAGTTTTGATTAGGTGAAAGTTGAGGATCAGCTATGTACTTGAGCCTGTATAAATCCTCAATTTCAAAAGCTCTTTTTTGGCCGAATGAAAAAGAGACAGTTAAAAGAAGTAAGAGTGAAATTAATTTCTTCATTTTGCTCCTCACAATTTTTTATTCAAACATTATTAAATTAACAAAAATTTTATTCTGATTTTAATGAAGTTCAATTAAGCAAAATGGTTTTATATGAAAAATTATCTAATCGTTGGAATTGGTTCTGCACTTGGAGGAATGACAAGATATTTTCTCTCCAACTTTGTTTATAAATTCCTAACTCCAATATTTCCTTATGGGACTTTGACAGTTAATGTAGCAGGTAGTTTTTTGGTTGGACTTTTTATCTTTTATCTAGATGCAAATGAACTTATAAGCGCTGAAGTTAGAATTTTTCTAACTATTGGATTTTGTGGTGGTTTGACAACTTTTTCGACTTTCACTTATGAAACTTTCAGCCTTCTACAAAATTCAGAATATTTATATGCGTTCTTAAATATAGGTTTAAATATTCTTTTCACATTAATTGGAATAACAATCGCTTATCTCATAGCTCAAAAACTCTTTTAATGGAGGTCAAATGGAAATTAAGAGTGATGCAAAGCTTCTTAGAATTTTTGTTGGAGATTCAGACAAAATCTTCGGAATTCCATTGTATGAAGAAATTGTACTTCAAGCTAAAAAATCTGGACTTGCTGGTGCAACTGTATTCAAAGGTTTTATGGGATATGGTCAATCGAGCAGACTTCACACAACAAAAATTTTAAGACTCTCAGAGGATTTACCAATTATAATTGAAATCGTTGATGAGAAAGAAAAGATAGATCAATTCCTTCCCATTCTTGATGATTTATTCGAAAAAGCAAATTGTGGCGGGCTTGTCACTATCGAAAAAGCAGAAGTGATTAAATACACCGGTAGAAAAAAATAAGTTCAGGTCAATTTAAGATCTTCATCTAATAAAAAATTAACTACCCAGCATCCTTTCAAGAAAATATGGAAGTTGTTTATTCCACCAGGGCCAATCGTGATTAACATCATAACCCCATATATCTATCCACGCCGGGATTTTTTTTGATTCAAGAATTCTTTTCAATGCAAGGGTATCTTGGAGCATTTCATCTTCCCAGGCACCCTGACCACAGCAAATTACAATTTTGCTTTTACGATAAAGTTCTAAAATTCTCTCATCATCAAGATTTGGTAGAAAGTAAATTGGTGAATTGAAATAGACATAATTATCATAATAGTCCCCAATAAACATTCGCAAATGATAAAT
>JBNAWO010000061.1:6141-13752 GCA_049699815.1 Ignavibacteria bacterium
CACTCAACGCAATTACTCCATCAAATAAATAAGGATGCTTGAAAAAGAAATTCGCAGCGTGATAGGCGCCCATACTGGCACCAGTTGAAATGCATTTAATTGTATTATCTTTACAATGATATCTAATAAAAGGACCGACTTCATTTACAATGTATTGATTGTATTCTTCATATCTCTTTCCCCTTTGTGACGGATGAATTGATTGATTTGTAAAGGATTCCCAATCTATTCCATCGACTGCAAATACTTTTACTTTACCACTTTCAATAAAATGAGCAATTGAATTTATCATTCCAAAATTTTCTGCATCAAAAAATCTTCCATCCTGACAGGGAAAAATTACTAATGGTTTTCCAAAGTGACCATAAACTTTTAATTCCATTTCTTTATTGAGATTTGGGCTAAACCATTTGTGATATTCTATGTTCATATTTAATCCCACAATTTATGAATAAATTCTATTGCCTCTTCAATTTGTGAAATATCTTTAGATCGAACTATGTAGCAGTAATCACCAAGTGCATCACTTAAAACTGGACTAACTGGTGAGTGCATAACCAGAATTGAACCAAACTTTTCTAAGATTTCATTATGATGATGAACATAGTTTTTGTTGATCTTTCGTCCCACATAACAGACAATATATTTTCGTTCATATTCTGTAGTCATTTTGTTTTGAGCGACGATGCTTGCGTACTCATGATATATATCAAAATCGCAGGCAAAGTTAAACATATCCAGAGTAAATCCACCAGGTGGTCTCATATTGACTTCCAGAGCATAAAGTTTTCCATCGCGAAATCTCCTAAAAAATTCGAAATGGAAGAATCTTTCTTTTACATCAAAAACATCCACGATTCGTTTACCCGCATCGTAAAGATCTTGAGGTATATCAATTAGTGAGTGATAATAGATGTGAAGATCGTTATTAACTGTTTCCATTATTCCTCTTTGATATTTGTGAGAAGTAAAGAAAACAATATTTCCATCTTGATCAGTTAATCCATCAAATGAATAAATATCTCCTTCAATGAATTCTTCAAAGATATAATCAATCGGAGGTTTAGTGTTGAAAAACATATCCAATTGTTCAGAATTTTCAATTTTATAAGTTTGAGCTGCACCAACTCCTTTGTCTGGTTTTGCAACCACTGGATAACCAACTTCATTAATAAAACTTTCTGCTTCTGATTTTGTATGTATAACTTTCCCTTGTGCAACATTTACTTTAGCTTTTTGAAATAATTCTTTCATTCGAGATTTATTTTTATAAAATTGAATTTGATCTAATTTGATTCCCGGAATATTAAAATCTGTTCGAAGTCTTGCATCAGTTTCAAGCCAGTACTCATTAAATGATTCAAGTCGATCAATCTTCCATACTTAAATGTAAAAAATGCAACAGCTCTCAAGACTTCGTCATAATTGTGCAAATCGTTTACTTTGTAGTATTCGTTCAAACTGTATTTAAGTTCATAACGCAGGTTTTCATAGATTTCGTCAGCAATGCCAAATACATTTATCCCAAAATTCCGTAACCGTGAAATGAAATTATAATAATTAACAGGGAAATGCGGTGAAATAAAGATATAATTCATTTTTCCTCCACTAAAACTTTTGTAACTCTAAATTGATTTTAAAAAATGATAAAGAAATTTATTTGATCACTAAAATTTGATTACTTAATATAAACAAGTTTAATTGTTTGGTAAAACTCTTTTGATTCAAATCTCACAAAATAAACACCAGAAGCAAGATTATATTTTGATGCATCAAAATTCAATTCATAAAATCCAGGCATCTTTTCGTCATTTATGAGTTCAGTGATTTGTCTGCCCAAAATATCATATACTTTAATTGAAGCTCTTACACTTTTTGGAATAGCGAATTTAATTTTTGTTTGTGAATTAAATGGATTGGGGAAATTCTGATATAGAATAAATTTTTCGGGAATTGTCAGATCAACCACATCCAATGTTCCGGAGTAATTTTTCTTACCAGGTGTAAGAATATTTTGTTGATTTGGATTTCCAGGATCATCTCCAGTAAATTCTTTTGATGGGTCAACAATCCAACCACCACTACCTGGTTTATCATCACCCGGAATTTCATCAATTCCATTGTCATTATTGAAATTGTTCAATGGAGAAAACGCAAAAATTGCACCATCGTCATCTCCAATTCCAATAAAGGGATTTATAAAGTTTACTCCATCATTTGCAACACCGAAAGAAGCTGGAGTCACATCACTCCCTTCAGAAATAAAATCTACACCGATATCGTCTGAATAACTGAGTGATTTATTTGGGTGAAGCAAAACCAGTCGATCGTTTGAAGTTCGAACACCAAAACCTGGATCAAAACTACCATCTAAATTTCCGTTGCCAATGTAAAAAATCATTGAACTGTCGCTGTAGTCAAGATCATCACTCGAAAAATAATAATCGTTTGAAGGATGTTTTTTCAGGATTAAAAGAATATAAGTTCCTTTTGGCACTGAACTCAATTGAGGAATATTTTTGAAAAATATTGAACCTTCATTTAGATCGCTCGAATCAAGTTTTGTTTTATTTGAATTATTTGTCAATCTCCAATTTCTTAAATCCAGACCACCTTCTCTGGTTACAAGCAATTCTACCCAATCACCATAAATTGGTCTATAATTTATTGATGAATATCTCGTTCCATTGTCATTTAACCAGTATTCATTGATAATTACATCATTCGCCACTATGTTAATTGGAGATGTATCAGGAACAAATATCGGTTCTAAATTAAAATCTCTGTCAACTGTTGCCGTGAATGACTTAGATTGTGGTAAAGTTGAATCACTCCATCTTTCAAATTTGTACCCAATTCCAGGCAAAGCATTAACATTTATTTTCATTCCAGTAAAATATTTACCTGTAAAAGTTTGACTAGAAATTTCCAGGTCATTAATTCGTACTGTTCCTTTAGTTGGATCCAAGTTATTAACAGTGATTGAATTTAATCCAGCGAAACCAAATTGTTGGGCAGTATAAATTCGCAAACTATCGACTCTTGTCACTACATATTGACGCAAAGTATCTACATTTGCCAACCAGCGATTATAATTGCTTCCCCATTTTGAAATTTCAAAATTGATATTTGTATTCAAAACATTTTTGAGTGAATCTAAAATTGGCAAAACATTCGATGGTTGAAATGCAGAATTTAACAAATCTGTGAATCTCGAGATAAACCTTTCTCTAAATTTTTCGTTCGAAAATAATCTCCGCGGAAATCTTGTTCCTTCAACTAAATCAGGATAATCATAATACAATAAATCAGTTCTGACAGTATCTCTTAATGCAAATGCTATTGTATTTGGATGAATAAAACTATAACAGCCGAAGCCCTGATCTACATCCCATAAGATCCATTTCCATTTTCCACCTGAAGCATTACGGGCGTAAATTTGATTGTTATGTGGCCAATCAACATTGCCGGCATAAACTTCAAAAGCGAAGTAATCAATGTAATTGTCTATATCAATCCGTTCTTCTAAAAATTTAAATTCAATCGAGTCGATGTAGTGATTGTTGTAAACAAAACTCCAAATTGAATCCCAGTTAGCTGAACTTCCCAATTTCTGATACCATGTTTCTCGAAGCTCTGGATATTTAATATTTAAACGCTGATTTAAATACATTGAATCGATGTGTTCTCTCAAATGATAAATACCAAATGGCTTTCCATTAAGATACATTTGAACATAAATTCCATCAGAAATTAATCCTTTGTATATCGAATAAAGTTTAGAAATTAATTGTTCTCTCATTAAAGTCCACCGGGGAGATAATTGAAGCATATCGTTCGAACCGCTTCTCATAACCAGGCTATTAAATTTATTTATATTACTTCTAAAAAAGTCATAGTTCAGAATTGAATTATCATAAACTTTTCTGAAATTAACTCTAAAGCTTTTCTTTGGTTTTGGTCTTGAATAACCTCCGTGTATTTTCAATCCACAATCAATTGTAAATTTATCAATACCATTTCTCTCAAAAAATTCGATTGTCGAGTATCTCTCCCAATTATCTCCTGTTGAATCATAATTTATGTAAATACCAGTGTCAGGATTATATAAGTTTTGCGGATCGGTTACTAAAGAAAGAATTGGAAGATTACCACCTGGTGAAATAAAGTATGATCTCGTTTCAATCTTGCTATCTGGCCTTCCAGCTAAGTGAGCAATTGCTCTTACAACTCTATTTGAATCAATTAAAATTGGTGATGTGTAAAGAATCGAATTTGTTGTTGGATGAGAACCATCGAGTGTATAAAAAATTTGGGCATTTGTTATTGGGTGAGATAAAGTTAACGAAAATGGAGTAGAATAAATTCCAGATGAATGCGAAAAAGTTGGAGTTGACATCGGTAGCGTCGATAAACTATCATTAGAGAAACCAGGTGTTGGAGAAATAAAAATCATCCAGTTCTGACTTCCATCAGGTTTTCGACCATAACTTCTATCAGCAGTTTGTGACCCAAATGTTATTGAATCAATAAAAATTTGTGTCGGTGAACTTAATCCTATAAACTCTCCTGCTCCACTCAACGCAAAATTTGTATGAATAAAATCGCCAATAATTGTATCTTTATTTGATGCCCAGATTAAAAGATAACCTTTCGCAGGAATTTCTATATCACCAGTGAAAACCCATTTGTATGGATAAGTTTTGTCATCAGTTAAACCAAAACCGGTCAAATCAACAGGGAAATTCCCAGCATTATAAATTTCAATCCAATCTTCGTATCTACCAAAATTATCCTTTATTGTGGAATTATTGATGGCCATAAACTCATTGATGAATAAATTTTGAGAATAAACCCTTGAGCTCAAAAGTATTAAAAGTAAAAACATTTTTTTCATCTTTACCTCCAGGCAAAATTTTTATTTCTGAACTTTATGTTCTTCATACGAACCAAGAACCTTCATAAATAACGAAATCTCTTTCAAATTATTCAATGCATTTTTTGAAACCTCTTGATCAATTGAACCTCTAAAATCAAGATAAAAATAATATTCAAATGGTTTTTCAGGAATTGGACGAGACTCAATTTTAGTCAAATCAATATCTCTCAATGCGAAAACACTTAGAGCTCTGAACAATGAACCAGGGATATTCTTTAAAGTGAAAACAATTGATGTTTTTGGATTTCTTTTTGGCAAATTCATTTTAGATGAGATAACAATAAAACGGGTTATGTTTTTATTGTTATCCTGAATATTTCGTTTGAGGATTTTCATATCATATATTTTAGCTGATATTTCTGATGAAATTGCTGCAGTATCAATTAAATTATTTTCTTTGATAAATTTTACACTTCCCGCTGTATCATAGCTCAAATCAATCTTTACATCTTTTAATGAGTTCAAAAATTTTTGACATTGTTGTAAAGCAGCTGGGTGTGAAATTATTTTTTTTATTTTCCTAAGAGATGAGTTTTTAAGACCAATTAAGTGTTGTTTTACAATTAAGTTAATTTCTCCAATTATAAAAACAGGATATTTAAGAAGTAGATCGTAATTTGAGTGAATACTTCCAATACTTGAATTTTCAATAGGTAAAATTCCAAATGCTTTTTTGTCTTTTAAAACATTCTTAATTACATCTTCAAAGTTTTTTGAAGGGACTCCGTCTGCATCACTATGGAAGAACTCGAATCCTGCCTCTTCCGAAAAAGCTCCATTTTCTCCTTGAAAGTAAAATTTAATTTTCCTCATTTCTTGATTTGAATTTTTTTCATCATTAAATTGATTTTGAAATTTGTTAAATGAAATATAAAGAAATTATTAAAATGAACTCAACAACCATCAGAAATTTTGACTTTTACTTTTATTTCCATTTTTACTTTGACAGCTACTCCTAGCCAGTAGTTATCAGTTTATTGCAACCCCTTGCTGGTAACTACTGGCAAGGGGTTTTTTAGTTTAAATAGTTAAAGAAATTTGGAGGAATAAATGATAATAATTATGGAATCGAATTCAACTCACGAGCAACTTCAAAATGTACTCGAAACAGTAAAAAAGCTCGGCTTTAGACCACATATCTCCTACGGTGAAGAGAAAACCATAATTGGAGTAATTGGCGATGAGCGACAAATTTCGGATGCAATATTTAAAACTTTACCAGGCGTTGAAAATGTTATTCCTATTCTAAAACCATATAAATTAGTTAGCCGTGAATTCAAAAAAGAATCTACGATTGTAAAAGTTGATAATGTTTTAATCGGCAATGGACATCGGGTTGTAATCGCTGGCCCGTGTTCAGTTGAAAATGAAGAACAAATAATTCAAAGCGCCTTAATTGCTAAGAAATATGGAGCCAACTTACTGCGTGGGGGAGCTTACAAACCTCGAACAAGCCCATATGCTTTTCAAGGACTTGGTAACGAAGGTTTAAAGCTCTTACAAAAAGCAAAAGAAGTCACAGGACTTCCAATTGTGACAGAAGTTATGGAAGTTTCAGAAATCGAAATTGTTGCTGAGTATGCTGATGTTTTGCAAATTGGAACAAGAAATATGCAAAACTATCGCTTGTTAAAAGCAGTTGGAAAAATTAATAAACCTGTATTGCTTAAAAGAGGAATGTCTGCCACATTACAAGAATTTTTAATGAGTGCTGAATATATACTTTCCGAAGGAAATTATAATGTAATTTTATGCGAAAGAGGAATTCGAACTTTTGTTGAATACACAAGAAATACTCTTGATTTAAATATTATTCCTGCTGTCAAAAAATTATCTCATCTACCAATCATTGTTGATCCAAGTCATGGAACTGGCAGGAGAGATTTTGTAGTTCCGCTTTCGCTCGCTTCAATTGCTGCAGGTGCCGATGGAATTATTGTCGAAATGCATCCAGATCCAAATAAATCAATTTCAGACGCCGATCAAACAATTTCCCCTGCTCAATTCGAAGAACTAATGATTAAAATTAAATCACTTGAACAATTAATGAAATCGTGGAGTTAATTATGGCTGGAAATATATTTGGAAATTTTTTTCGAATTATGACATTTGGTGAAAGTCATGGTCCAATGATTGGCGTTGTTATCGACGGTATAAAACCAAATCTTGATATCGATATTTCAGAAATTCAAAAAGAATTAGACAGAAGAAAACCAGGACAAAGTTCAGTTACAACACAGAGGAAAGAATCAGATACGGTTCAAATTGTTTCAGGAATTTTTGAAGGCAAGACTACTGGCACTCCAATTTGTATAATAATTAAAAATGAAGATTACAAAACTTCCGATTACGAAAACATAAAAAATATTTTCAGACCCGGTCACGGCGGCTATACTTTCCTTAAGAAGTATGGAATTTATGATTATCGTGGAGGTGGAAGAACATCGGGTCGTGAAACTGCTGCTCGAGTTGCGGCAGGCGCTATTGCAAAACAATTATTGAAAAAACGAGGTATTAATATCCTGGCTTATACAAAACAGATTGGGAGTATTTCAATTGAAAAATTTGATGAACAAGAAATTGAAAAAAATCCAGTTCGTTCGCCCGATAGAGAAGCTGCTCAAAAAATGATTGAATTAATTGAAAAAGCTAAAAGCGAAGGCGATTCAGTA
>JBNAWO010000062.1:0-13455 GCA_049699815.1 Ignavibacteria bacterium
AAAATTTTGTTTCTAATAGTTTATTTATCTGTTCTTGTTCTGGACACTATGGGTCAGAGCAATGAACAAGCCAATGTTCAAGTTCAAGCTTCTTTGAAAAAAGGGATTACGATTAATGTTGAAAGTAATGTTCTTGATTTCGGTGAAATTTTACTTTCAAATTCACAACAGACAATAAATAAACCTCCAGAACAGGGTTTAAAATTTAGAATAGTTTCCCATCCTGATAAACCAGTGCTTATTGATTTTAATAACATAATATTGGTCAATAACAATTATCAAAATGGACCGATTTTTATTCCCAGGATTGTTCATACTGGATTGAATTCGGGTTATGTTAATCCGGTAGAGGTTCAACCAGGTATATATTACCAACCTGAAAACCAGGAAGGTGAAGGTATATTAAACATCTGGGTTGGCGGCACTTTAGAAATCAATCAATCCGTTTTGCATGGAGATTACACTGGAATTATGGAAATTACAATTGCCTACTGAATTATGAATCGGTGGAGATTAATACTTTTCATTATTCTTTTCTCTTTAATACCAGATTTGGTTCCCGGTCAGGTTATTATTCAAAAATTTAGTGATTTAAATTTCGGTGATGTATTTATCGGATACAACGCAACTGTTCCTGATACAGATCCGAGAGCTTTGAAAATTAGCTTTTATCATAATTATCGAATCAGAGAAAATTTTTTAATTTCTTTTACATTACCTGCTTTTCTTACAAATAACATAAATAATGTCCCAATTAATTTTTCTAATTATGCATCCTGGTCTAAAGTTGATGCCCTAACAGGTAGGACATATTTTAATCCTTATTCTCCTTTAAGAATAAATAGAATTAAATCAAATCAGAGAATCTATTTATGGCTTGGTGGTCAAATAACAAGTTCTTCTTCGATTTCTCCGGGTCTATATTCAGGTACAATAATCATAACAATTGAGGTCTTATGAGATGAAAATAATTTTATCTGTAATCATAATTTTACTTAACTCTTTTATATTATACTCACAAGTTTTGATTTCTCCATATATAGTTTACACAGATGAAAAAAATAGAGTGGGAAACTTTATTATTCAAAATGAATCTGAAAATAATTATGAAATCTCGGTGTCGTTTGCTTTTGGATATCCAGTTTCAGATTCAACCGGTCAAATTGTAATGAAATATTTTGAGAATGACTCATTGCAAATTCATTCCATTAATAATTACATTCGAGCATTTCCCAAAAAATTTATTCTTCAACCAAAGAAAAGACAGGTAGTAAGATTGACTATTAAAGCACCTGATTCACTTCCGTCGGGAACATACTGGACCAGGATTATTACTTCGGCAGTTCCTTATTCTGAGCAAATTGATACGGTACACACAGGGATCACTGCAAGAATAAGATTTGTACTCAATCAGGTTACAACCTGCCTTTACCGAGTTGGTGATGCTGAAACGGGAGTAAAAATTTCAAACCTTATAGTTAATCAAGATTCTGGTAAAACTCAACTCTCAATTGATATTGAAAGAATTGGCAATTCACCTTTTATTGGAAATCTAATATTAAAAGTTAAAGATGAGAATGGAAATATTGTGAAGGAATTAAGTGAGTATATTCCACTTTATTTTAATTTGAGGAAGAATTTTCAATTTGATCACAATGATCTCGAACGAGGAAAAAAATATTTTATAAATATATCAGTTGTAAATACTGAAAAGGAAGATATTCCAGAATCAAATCTTAAGATAATCTCAATACCAACTGAAACGATTCCAATAATAATTTCTAATTGATTGAATTGTGAGAAGTAATTTAGTAATCGTACTTACAGCTTTCTTTTTAATTTTATATCTTCAATTGGGCAGTAACGAAATCGGATCATCATCAGAATATTTAACAGTATTTTATAACAATTTGCAGTTTTCTCCAAAGATCGATACAGTTGATTCATTAAATCCAACTCTCAGATGGTTCAGAATCAGGAATGCAATAAAATATCAGGTAATAATTTCTGAATATGAAGATTCTCTGAATGAAAAATCTAAATCGATAATTCGGAGTTTCGAAGTTACGGATACATTTTTTATTGTGCCTGATCTGGTTTTGCAGGATAAAAAATATTACAGCTGGAATGTGCGTGCATTCGATGGAAAAAATTGGGGCAGATTTGGTGACGAATTTTATTTTAAAGTTGATTTAATGAAATCACAAATTGAGTCAAAACCAGTAACAGTTACTCCTGGAAAATTCTCACCCGAAATTGAGATTATTAAAACACTAAATCCTGTTTTTAAATGGTTCAAAATTCCCAATGCAGAGACCTACGAATTAATAATTTTTGAAGAAGGAAAACCAAGCGAAAAAAGAAAAATCTTCTCAATGGAAAATTTTGGTTTGCTTAAAGATACTTTTTTCGTTCTCAAAGGAAATCTCTTACATTCCAATGTGAATTACAGCTGGCAGGTTCGTGCAAAGACAAAAATTAAGTTTACCCCACTATCTGAATTAAGATATTTCAAAATTAGTTTACCGAAGAAGATAGTTGTCCCGGAACCGATTTATCCAGGTTACAAAATTGAAAATAAAGAGGTAGTAGCTACTACTACACCAACCTTTGTCTGGAAAAAAAATACAGATGCAGAAAGTTATTCAATTGCAATTAGTAAAAAATTTGATGACAATAAGTATAAATTGATTTATGATTCGGAAAAGTTTTTTAAGCTTAAAGATACAGTTTTTTCAATACCTGAAGGCATTCTGGAAAATAATTCTTCATATCGCTGGAATATTAAAGTTAATTTGAACGATGGAAGAGTTGGTTATTCTGGAAGATTGTATTTTAAGGTTAATGTATTTGAAACTCAAAAATTTGAAATACCGCAGAAAACATCATCTGAATCTGAGAACCTGGAAGAAATAATACTTACACTTGAATATGACGGAATAGTAAAGACCTTCGTTCAGGCACTTGCATATAATGATGAAATTTATGTTTCTATTGAAGATTTATTAGGCAGCCTTAAGATCCCATTTTCAATGTCAGATCATAAAATAATTGGATCAAGAACAGAAAACAAAGAAGATTATTTTTCAATCGATTTAAATAAAAAGAAAGCGAAAACTCAAACTGTTGAATTTGATTATCAGGAAAATGACTTGATTGATTATTATAATAAAAAATATTTTTCTCTAAGATTTATTGAAAAACTTTTATCAATTAAACTCGAATTTGATTTCTCTAATCTTGTTCTTTATGTCAAAAGTGAAATAGAACTTCCAGTCTATAATGAATTTCTACTAGAACAAAAACTCTCTTCATTGAAAAAAGTGAAGAAAGAGAAACCAGTCCCGTTGATATTTAAAAGAAATAGAAGTTTATTGAACGGGTTTATATTCGATTATGACCTCTCACAAACTATGTTGAGGAACAATAGATCTAACTATAATTTAAAATTTTCAATTGGAGGAGAAATTTTTTACGGAGATTTTTATTATTCAAGACAGGTTTTTAATGCTGTGAATGCAAAAAATATTATTGAGAATTGTAATTGGAAATACAATCCTGATCAAAATAAAATTTTGTCTCAAATTTCTCTTGGCGACAATTTCCTTGATGGAATTAATTCTTACACTTATCGTGGTTTTAAGCTAACCAATGAACCAGTCGAACCAAGAAAGAAAATTGGAATATATACTTATAAAGATATTACAGAGCCAAACAGTTATGTTGAACTTTATTTAAATAATCAATTAATTGATATCACGAAATCCGGTGAGAAAGGAAATTTTTCTTTTGATTTTCCAATCAATTATGGAATGTCAAATTTTGAATTTAGAATTTATACATTAAAAGGTGAGACTAAAACTTATCGAAGAATTTTTCAGATACCTTATGATTTGATACCTGAAGGAACGTTTAATTATCAGATATCCTATGGTAAATTAAAATTTACAGAAAATCAGTTAGCTAATATTGAATTCAAGTATGGAGTGAAGGATTATTTAACTTTCAATACCGGATCAGAATTTATAAAAGAACCAAATGAGAAGCACTTGAACTTTTTTGGAAATAGTTACTTTAGACTTTCACCAAATCTTTTCTTTAATATTTTCTATTCACCAAAAATTCAGACAAAGATTACAGCAAATTACATCAGACCAGATTATGCTTCCGCTTATCTTGAATTTGTGAATTATAAGGCTAATAAGTTTTATAATCTTTCAAGGTTAAAAAACTCTTTTCGCGGAAATTTATATTTCCCAATTAAAATGAAGAAAACCGAACTCGGTATTTATTTTAATTATGAATCAAATAAATCTGAAATTTCCAAAAGAGATATGTGGAGTTTTAATTCGTTCTTATTTCTTAGGTCAGTAAGTTTGAGCAGCAGTCTAAATTTTGAAAATAATCGATATGGTTCATTAGTCAAACGGAGGGATTTCGTTTTTGGTTCAACAATTAATTTTAACAACATATTCAAAAATGCACCGATCTTAAATCGTAGTTTTTTAAGATCTATAGCCACTTTTGATATTCTGAAAAATAAAATTTTCAGCTATTCCGTTTTTTATACGACTACATTAACTCAAAACTTGAGATTTCAAATCAGTTTTGAACAAATAATTCCAATACAAACATCTAATTTTAATCTTAATCTTTTTCTTGAATTTCCACAATTCAGATATCTTTCAAGTTCAAATGGGAAAGATTTATACAATCATCAACTGAGCGGCTCGATTGGTTACAGCCCTGAAATTAATCAATTTTACTTGTATCGTGAATCACAAGTAGGAAGAGCAGCTCTTTACATCGAAGGTTTTGAAGATAAAAATGGGAACGGTGCGAAAGATAAAGATGAAAAAAATCTCAGTGGCCTGGATTTTATAATCAACTCGGCAGTATATTCGACAAACTTAAAAAACAACGCAAAATTATTTTATGGGCTCAATCCATATCAAGAATATTCAATTAGACTAAATGAAAGTAATCTTAAATCTTTAAATTATTCTTATGAAAATTCAGAGTTCCGATTGATCACAGATGGAAATAAATTAAAAGTAATTCAACTACCTTATTATGAAACCGGTGAAATCGGTGGATCAGTGATTCGTCAGTTTGAAAACGAAGAAATTCCAGTCGTAAATGTTCCACTGATAATCAGAAATAAAGATTCGAAGAAAGAGTACTCAATTTTTACTTTTAGCGATGGTTCATTTTATTTTTATGGACTGACAAAAGGGAAATATGAAATTGAAATTGACCAAAATTTTCTTGAGCATTTAAGCTTGAAATCTTATCCAGAAAAATTTGAATTTGAAATTAATCCGCAATTTGATCAGCTCATTATTGAGAACTTAAGATTTGTTATAAAGCAATAGTTATAATTTTTGAAAGTGAAAAAATGGTAAATTGAAAAAACGGAAATCCATTAATAACTTGCATTTGTATGTCAAAGTATACTTATAAAAGCGTTGTTTTTTTCTTGCCTGAAAAGAATTTTCATGATTTAGAATTCACTGTTCCTAAATCGATTCTTGAAAAACACGGCATTAAAGTTTTTATATCCTCTGAAAATAAAAATCTTTCATTTGGACAATTCGGTTTAAGAATTAAACCAGATACTTATTTGTTTAATCTTCACCCGGAAAATTTTTCAGCGATAGTTTTAATTGGCGGTCCTGGTTCGAAGGATTACTGGAAAAATAATCTTGTTATCAGAGCTATTAAAAATTTTTATTCTCGTGGAAAAATAGTTGCGGCAATTTGCGGTGCAGTTGGAATTTTAGCCAATGCTGAATTGTTAAAGGGAAGAAAAGTTACTTGCTTCTCGACTGATAAAGAATTTATTAAATCAACTGGAGCAATAGTGACTGAAAATCCGGTAGAATTTGATAATAATATTTTAACCGCATCTGGACCAGATGCAGCTGAATTGTTTGGCAAGATGCTTGTTGAAATTTTGACTAAAACAAAGAGGTATGTATGATTCAAAGACGTAAATCAAGAAAAGTTTATGTTGGGGGAGTGCCAGTAGGAGGTGATGCCCCAATATCTGTTCAAACAATGACAAAGACTAAAACCAGTGATATCGAAGCAACAGTTCGTCAAATCAAAGAAGCAGAGGAAGCTGGTTGCGATATAATCCGTGTGACAGTCAATGACAAAGAAGCAGCTGAAGCAATCAAAGAAATTGTTCGGAGATCAAATATTCCAATTGTTGCAGATATTCATTTCAATCACATTTTTGCACTTAAAGCGATTGAAGCTGGAGTAGCGAAAGTGAGAATAAATCCTGGAAATATCGGTTCAGAAGAAAGAATAAAAGAAGTGCTCACAAAAGCTAAAGAAAGAAAAATTCCGATCAGAATTGGAGTTAATTCTGGTTCACTTGAAGAAGAAATTTTAGAAAAATATGGATATCCAACCGCTGAAGCTTTGTATGAAAGTGCAATGAAGCATGTTAAGATTTGCGAGAAATATGGATTTGAAGATATTGTCATATCAGTAAAATCAACTGATGTACGATTGATGATTGAGGCTTATCGAATGATCGCCGAACGAACTGATTATCCACTTCATCTTGGCGTAACAGAAGCAGGCACTACAAGAGTTGGGACAATCAAATCTGCGGTTGGAATAGGAACTTTGCTAGCAGAAGGAATTGGGGATACAATTCGAGTATCATTGACAGATGACCCGGTTAAAGAAGTTGAAGTTGGGAAAGAAATTCTTAGATCACTTGGACTTGCTACTCGAAATGTTGAAATTATTGCTTGTCCAACTTGCGGTAGACTGGAAGTGGATTTATTTTCTATAACGAATAAGCTCGAAGAAGCAGTGAAAGACATTAAAAAACCTGTTAAAGTAGCTTTACTTGGATGTGTTGTCAATGGTCCAGGTGAAGCAAGTGAGGCAGATATTGGTATTGCTGCAGGAAAAGGTGTAGCTATTCTTTATCGAAAAGGTCAGGTGGTTAGACGACTAAAGGAGGAAGAGATAGTTAATGTTTTACTTGAGGAAATTAAGAATTTCAAACCGGAAAACTAAAGATTGATAAATTTCAGAATTTAAGATATATTGAGTATAGAAAGATTATGATTGAAAAAGAGGATAAAGTTAAACTTAAAACAAAACTAAGCAGAAAAATCGATTAAGTTTTTTAAAAAATGCACTTATCAAGTGCATTTTTTTTATTTAAAAAAGAGAATATGGAACACTTAAAGATTTTCAAATTCATTGAAGATTGGGCACCAAAAGGAATTGCGTGGGAAAAAGATAATGTAGGACTACAAATTGGAAATCCCTTGCAGGAAACAAAAGGAATTTTACTAACACTGGATGTAACGAAAGATTCAGTTGAAAAAGCAATAAAAGAAAAATGCAATTTGATTATTTCACATCATCCATTATTATTTAATCCTCTAAGTAAACTTGATTTGTCTTCTGAGAAAGGAATTCTATTAGAACTTGCAATAAAAAATCACATTACAATTTACTCTGCTCATACAAATCTGGATTTCACAAAAGATGGCGTCTCATTTGCACTTGCAAAAAAAATCGGATTACAAAAAGTTGCATTTCTTGAAAATGCACCATCAACACAATACAAACTCGTCACCTTTGTTCCAGAGCAATTTGTAAGTAATTTGATTAATAAACTTTCCGAAGCTGGTGCAGGAGTGATTGGAAATTATACGCATTGTAGTTATCAGTTGAAGGGAAAAGGAACATTTTTCGGTCTCGAAAATACAAACCCGACGATTGGTGAGAAAGGAAAATTGGAAGAAGTTGAAGAAATAAGACTGGAAATGATTTTTGAGAAGTGGAACTTGAATAAAGTTCTAAAAGCACTCCTGATAAACCATCCTTATGAAGAGCCAGCTTATGATATTTACCCGCTTCAAAATCGAAATGTGAATTTTGGATTTGGTGCCGTTGGTTACCTGCCTGAGAAAATGAATTTGCAATCTTTTGTAGAATTAATTAAGAAAAAATTAAAAGCCCCATCTGTTAAGTTTACTTCAGGAAAAGGGAAAGCTTTACACAAAGTTGCAGTCTGTGGTGGAAGCGGTAGTGATTTGATTTTAAAAGCAATTACAGAAAGTTGTGACGCATTTGTGACTGCTGATATTAAGTATCATACTTTTTTGGATTATGGAGATCAAATCTCTTTAATCGATGCAGGCCATTTTCATACAGAATTCCCTGTTCTTGAAGAACTTGAAAAAAGATTGAATGATTTCTTAGTTAGGAACAAGGTAAAAATTAGAGTCTTACAGTATCATCAAAAAGAAAAAATTAAAAGTATGTAAAAATTGAGGAGATGAGAAATTGAAACAAAGATTAAAATTGTTGTGGGAACTCCAGAAAATTGATACAGAGCTTGATAAGCTCGACGAGCTGAGAGGAGAATTACCACGGGAAATTGAGCTTCTTGAAAACAGATTTAAAACTCTAAAAGAAACAATTCAGCAAAAGAAAAAAGAGAAAGAAGACTCTTTAAAAACTCGAGAGGAAAATGATGAGAAGATTGCTGAATCAAAAGCAAATCTTAAAAAATATAAGGCTCAGCTTTTGCAAGTGAAAACAAATCGAGAATACGACGCTCTTACAAAAGAAATTGATTATACAGAAGAATTGATTCAAAAGCTTGAGCAAGAAAATAATCTACTTGCAGATAGAAGCAAACAATTAACTCAAGAAATTGAGGAGCTTGAGCCCGAACTCGATGAAATTGAAAAAGAATTGAAAGACAAAAGAAAAGATTTAGCCGAAATTGACAAGGTCACTGAAAAAGAAAGAAAAGAACTGGATCAAAAGAGAGAAAATCTTGTTGCAAAAATTACTCGAGCCGATCTGGCTCTATATACAAGAATTCGACAAGCGAAAGGGAAAGCAGTAGTTCCAATTAAAAGAAATGCCTGTGAAGGATGTTATGCAATCATTTCTTCTCAAAAGCAACTTGAAATTAGAAGAAATGATAAAATTTACACTTGTGAATCCTGTGGTAGAATCCTCATCTCAGCTGAAATAGAAAACCAATAAAATTTATTTTTGGTGAGGAACTGCTCATTTGAGCAGTTAACTCTCACCAAAAAATTCTTTCCTCAAGTTAATTCAACTAAAACTTTCTTAATTCTCTCAAAAGCCCAATCAATTTCTTCTTTCTCAATTACAAGTGGAGGAGCAAGGCGAATTACATTTTCATGAGTTTCTTTACAGAGAAGCCCTTCTTCTTTTAATGCTTCACAAAATCTTCTTGCACCACCAGCTTCTGGAACAAGCTCAATTCCAATAAATAATCCTTTACCACGAATTTCTCTGATGTGTTTACTTTGAATTGTTCTAAGTTTTTCTAAAAAGTACTTTCCTAGTTCAAATGATCTTTCTGGTAATTTTTCTTCAACAATTACTTTTAATGCTTCTCTTGCAATAGCAGCAGCAAGTGGATTGCCTCCAAATGTACTTCCATGATCTCCAGGTTTAAATACACCTAAAATTTCTTTTGAAGATAAAACTGCTGAAACTGGATATGCACCACCTGAGAGAGCTTTCCCAATAATTATTGCATCAGGTTTAATACCTTCATATTCGTAAGCGAATAATTTACCAGTTCGTCCAAGTCCAGTTTGAATTTCATCAGCGATGAATAAAACATTTGATGCTTTACAAACCTCAAAAGCTTTTTTAAATATCCTTCATCAGGGATTATAATTCCAGCCTCACCTTGAATTGGTTCGACTAAGAAAGCTACTGTATTTTTGTTGATCGCAGTCTTCAATGCTTCAACATCATTATATGGAATAACAACAAATCCAGGTGTAAAAGGACCGAAGCCGTCTCTGTATTGTACCTCTGTGGAGAATGAAATTATTGTCGTAGTCCTTCCATGAAAATTATTTGAACAAACTATAATCTCAGCTTTATTCTCTTCAACACCTTTTATTTTATAACCCCACTTGCGCGCCATCTTAATAGCTGTCTCTACTGCTTCGGCGCCAGAATTCATTGGAAGCATCATTTCATAGCCGGTCAATTCACAAAGTTCTTTTGCAAGTAAAGGCAATTGATCATTGCGAAAAGCTCTTGATGTTAATGTGATTTTTTCAGCTTGTGTTTTAAGTGCGTTGATAATTTTTGGGTGACAATGTCCCTGATTTACAGCTGAGTAAGCAGAAAGAAAGTCAAGATATTTTTTCCCATCAACATCATAGACCCATACTCTTTCTCCTTTGGTAATTACAACATCGAGAGGGTGATAATTGTGGGCACCAAATTGTTCTTCTATTTTAATATAATCTTGAGTGGTCATAAATATCTCCTGTTTTTATTACAAAAATAACAAATAGGATTTGACGAGCAGAGAATAGAATTTTGACTATTTAAAATGAAAAAGTCTTCTTCCTCAATGAAAATAAAGAAGAAGACTTAAAAACTTGTAGGATTAGAGTTAGATTTTTGCTAACTCATCAAGAGTTTTTACTTTGACGAAGCGGTTTTTGAATTTATAAGATTTTTTCTTTTCATCAAAATAAGCTTCGACTATTTTGACATTTATCAATTCATCTTTTTTTTTCTGGGCTTTAGCAGCTTTGTCGGCAAATGATGAAACTTTGGCCATAAGTTCCTCTTAGTTAATTTTTAAGTCATTCCTTTAATTTTCGGAGTGCAATATAAATGAAAGTTTAGAAATTTAAAAAGATTTAATT
This sequence comes from Ignavibacteria bacterium, assembly GCA_049699815.1. Taxonomy (GTDB): domain Bacteria; phylum Bacteroidota; class Ignavibacteria; order Ch128b; family Ch128b; genus Ch128b. The sequence goes on from JBNAWO010000062.1 coordinate 10,707, forward strand.
GATTTTTTGATAATGTATCCTCAATCTTTGACAACTGTTGATTGTTTTTCATTTTTGAAATTCAATTCTTAATTATGATAATTCATAATAGTCAACTTTGTCAAAAATTATTGATTTTAATATTTTTTTTTAGCTTGATATTGAACTAAAGATGGAATAATTCTTGAACCTTTTGAATTGACTAACAAAAAAAAGAGTCGATATGAACAAAATACTTACCATTTTTCTCTTACTTTCAATCCCATTAATTGCCCAGAATTTTAACGGTAGAATTTCTTCAACATATTATACCTTTGAGAGAGCTGAATCAAAGGATGTTTCTAATAAATTTTTAAGATCCTATCATTACGGGCAATTTAATATCAATAAGGATTGGTTTACCTTAAGAACAACTCTAATCTTGGAGCAAGATTTAATTAAAAAAATTAAATACGATCCAAGATTTCGATTATTTAATCTTTATGCTGAAGCCAGGGATATTTTAAATCTTGCGACAATTAGAGTTGGAAGACAACCGCTTTATCATTCTGTTGCAAGTGGGCTTTTCGATGGAGTAAGTCTGGATTTGAAATATTGGAAATTAAAATTGAGTGGTTATTATGGTGGTAATGTGCCGACTTATCAAAAATTTGCATTGATTTCTGATTGGAAAAATAACTTCTTGTTTGGTGGGAAATTGCAAGCTCAATTAGGGGATTTATTTTTAGGTGTAGGTTATCTTAATAAGAATTATAAATCGGAAGATTATTTAGCCACTCGGCTGGACCAGAATTTTAATCCAATAACAGTTCTTGTTCAGCCAGGAAGTACGCAATTTGAATTTGTAAATGTAGAAGCTGGCTATGATTTCAGTAAATTTTCTATGAATACGAGATTGTTTTATGATTTGAATTTTGATAAAGTCTCCCGATTAGAATTTTCGGGTGATGCTAATGTTTTTAGAAACTTCGGATTAAATGTTTATTATGTATTTCGGGAGCCTTTAATTAGATATAATTCTTATTTCACAATTTTTGAATCGGTCATTCAGAATAATCAAGAGTTCGAGATTGGTTTGAATTACAGATTGAACAGCGCAATTAATTTGAGCGGTAAATATGGTTTAGTTAAATATACAGATGATAATTCTTCACGAGTAACTCTTGGAGTTGCAACACCTTATGGAATGATTTCCTACGCTAAAAATTTTGGGTACGCTGGTGAACTGGATGCTGTATCGCTCTATACAAATTACAGATTATTAAATGGTTTGTTAACTCCTTCACTTGGATTAGGATATTCTAATTACAAACTATCATCAACAAGTCCAGAAAATTCTGCTCTCTACATTTTAATTGGAACAAATATCAGACCATTAAGAATTCTTTCTTTTGATTTGCAGGGACAATATTTGAATAATAAAATTTACAAGAACGATCTCAGGCTTTTCTTTAAAGTCAACTACTGGTTTAATACAAACTTAAATGTGTTGTAATATGAAAGTGAAAAATTACTACATAAGTTTTGGAATTATTTCCATATTATTTCTGGTAATAACAGCATCACAATCTTTCCCGAATCTTCTCGGTGAGAAAAAAACAAATAAAGATATAATTAAATTTTCCCATCGTATACACGAATCAGTTGATTGCGAAAGTTGTCATACAGGAGTGGAAAAGGCAACAGACCTTTCGATGAAGTTATTGCCAGTAAAAGATGATTGTGCAAGTTGTCATGATGTGAATGATGCAGATGCATGCAATACCTGTCATTATGAAAATGTTCAGGAACCGCTTATTCAAAAGAAATCAGATTTGATTTTTAATCATAAATCTCACATTGAACAAGGGAAAAAGTGTGTTGATTGTCATAAAGGTTTGACTGAAGTTGATTATAGTTTTGAATCTTCAATGGTCAATCCAAAAATGGAAAATTGTTATACCTGTCATTACGATAAGAAGAATGTAACGAATGCTTGTGAAGCCTGTCACATCACTACTGCTAATTTAGTTCCTAAAGATCATCAGAAAACAGACTTTATAAAGTTTCACAAATTTCTTGCATCAAAACCAGATGCAAACTGTGTAATGTGTCATGATAATAATTCTTGTGAGAGCTGTCATGTGGGGACAAAAGTGTTAAATGAAACGAATGCACCGAATGATTTCTATCAACCATTTATGCCAGATAATTTTATCGATGGAGCCAAACAACAACAGATTACTCGCGTCCATGATTTGAATTACCGTTTTACTCACGGAATAGATTTGAAAGGTAAAAATGCTCAATGCCAGACCTGTCACGAGATAGAAACATTTTGCGTGAGTTGTCATCAAGCAACCGGGGGGGATATATCGTTGGGTGGAGCTTTACCATCATCGCATCTGTCACCAAATTTCGTAAAGTTTCCTGGAACTGATGGTGGTGAGCATGCAAAACTCGCTAGGCGAGATATTGAAAGATGTATCTCCTGTCATGATGTGCAGGGACAGGATCCAGTTTGTATAACCTGTCATATTCCAAAGAAATAAAAAGTGAATGAACTATGAAAAAGATAATTTTACTTTATTCAGGTTTGTTAATTGTTGCATTAGTTTTTATCTCCTGTAGTGAAGTTCAATCAGATATTGCGACACCGTCAGATTTGAAATTACATAAAAAAGGCATTAATAATCCTTCATCACCAGAGTTTCATGGAAAGTTAGTTGCTCAAATGAAGTGGGATTTAAAGTATTGCCAACAATGCCATGCTGTTAATTACACAGGTGGG
>JBNAWO010000063.1:0-4142 GCA_049699815.1 Ignavibacteria bacterium
TATTCGAACCCATAATTGTATCTGTAACTCGATAGAAAACCTCTCCTCCCATTAACTGTTGTGAAGTAAAATTTTGAACGCGATATGAAGTATCCTGATTTAGTTTAACTTTAATAATTTCGATCATCGAATTAGCAATATTTTTAGCGTATAAATTTCTATAATAGTTTGACGCACTGAAACCTGATTCAGATGTTGAACGATTTACATTAATAGAATAAATGCCAAAAGTAATGATTGTAGCTAACAAGACTATTAATACGGTTCTGCCCATTTTTTACCTCTCAAATTAAATTTAACCAAATTTTATTATTCAAAAAGGTAAAGAACCGATAGAGTGCGTCTTCCACCACTAATTCCACTTTGACCACTTACCGAATTTGCAAAAAAAGTAGCGTTCTTTATTGCAGCTGAAGAATAATAAATTTTGTGATCATTATTTCCTTTACATTCTTTTACCATCTCTAAATTAGGAGAAAGCAAAATTAATCCACCAAATATATCAAGATGTAAATGAAACATATAATCACCAATGATTAAACCCTTAAAAGGTTTTTGTGATTTTATTTCAGTTACTTTTGTTGAACCAGCCGAATTATGCACAACAAGAATTCCCCAATTATTAGTTTTACCTAAATCAATTTTCACTTCCGCAGAAGATAATTCTAGATATGTAACTCCATTTAAAGGATATCTTAGATTAGAAAGGTTTGTTACATATTGACTGCCTTGAATTCCGCTTTGGGCAATGCTTTTTAGAGTTCCTTCTGGATACCCCAAAATTTGATCTGGACTTGTTGGGAACGAACCGCCCCAATTATAATTTTGTTCAACTACAATTGGATTTTCAGGATATTTAGGTGGATAATCAATCCCATTCACTGTTCCACCAATCATTGCATATTGTAAGTTTGTAAAACTTGTTCCTGAAGAAACTCCATAAATACCGTTTCGGGGAATAACATTACCATTTAAATCATGATCTCTTCCATCAATTATCATATCACTTATAGTTTTATTTAAATTTGAATTTGCTGTAATTGCACCTCTTAGAACAGGTGGAACAAAACCTGAACTAAATGTCACATAAGCAATAGTTTCCTTTTTTATTCCCTCATACTCTGCTCTTACTCGTATTTGAACCACGCTGTCGGTTCCAAGAATAGTATCTTTAATCGTGAACCTTGCAACTCCGCCTAAAAGACTTTGTTCTTTTTCTTGATTAACTCTATAGCTTGAGCTGTCAGCTAATTTAGTTAATAAAATATCAAGCATACTCAATGAAATATTCCTAACATAATTAGTTTTATAAGTATTATAGGATTGATTATATGCTTCTTTTTCCGATTTAGTAGAGTTAACGATATATAAACCAAAAATTACAAATGCACCGATTAGAATTATAATGACTGCCTTACCCATATTAATACCTATAAATTTTTTGGACGAATGACTTTTTTAATTTCAGCACCTGGATAATAGCCTTCTATCGGATAAAGTGACTCAACTTTTACATAATATTCAATTGCTTTAATTCTATCTCTTTGAGTTTGATTAACCAGTGAGGCATAATTTATTTTTGAATTTGTCGAGTCATAGTAAGTAAACTTGAAATCAACTACCCCAAGATTCGAACCTCTTTGTGGCTCATTATTGACCACTCTATATAAAATTCTATCATTTGGATTTGTAGTAACTGTTAATTCCTCTGGATTGCCTAAAATATATCTGATTGTATCTATTCTCCCATTATTATCTATATCAGAAAGGAAAAATAGTTTAGTTGAATCTGCTAAAATTATTTTACTTCCAGGAACACGAAAACCTATTTTATATAAATCGTAATCAAGAAGTTCTGAAATTTCTTTCACATTCATTTGAGCTAAATTAGCATTGTTAACTTCTTGAGCAGAGTTTTGAATATAAAAAGTTATCCCTATTATCATCAGAATAAGAATTGCTCCGATAAAGGTTGCAGTAATTATGTCTAACAGACTCGACATATTAATATGAAATTATTCGGTATAGTTTAATTGTATCTGTTATGAAACTATTAGTTACAAAAACATCAACTCTTTTATAAAATGTTCTTGACATACTTTTTTTATCTGGATTTGTAGAGCTCACATAATATACACTTACCTTAGTATTAAAGTTTCCAAGTCGACTTAAATTTTCTACTTTTTGGAAATCGTCGTAATCATCAATATCATCATATTTAGTAAAATCAGTCTCACCAGCATCAGGACCTAAATTTTCAGATGGGGTTAGTGAATCTGGTGAGCTAACCACGCCGGAAATAACCTTTTCATCAAATGATTTTTGAGAAATTTCATCAATCATTGATTGAGCTATAGCAGTTCCCGAGATAATTGCTTCATTAGCCACTGCGAAAGCGAAACGGGATGATGTAGTTCTATAAACCGTGAGTATAAAAATTGTAAAGAGTAGAAGTCCTATTGTTACTAATAAAGTTTGACCCGTGTTCATAATGTCTTTATAATTAATTATCGATAAATTGCGTTTGTATTTTAATAATTAAAAGTAAATAAATCAAAAGGATTAAAGAATGAAACTGGCAACTCTTTGTTATGTTTTTGATGGAAATAGGGTTTTAATGATAAATCGAAACAAAAGAGAAAATGATATGCACCTTGGTAAATGGAACGGTCTCGGCGGTAAATTTAATCCTGGCGAAACACCTGAAGAATGTGTAATTCGTGAAGTTTACGAAGAAAGTGGTTTATTGATTAAGAATCCGATTTTGAAAGGTTTTCTAACCTTTCCTGCTTTCGATGATGAAGAAGATTGGTATGTTTTTGTATTTACTGCAAATGAATTCAGCGGAAAATTAATCGAATCAGAAGAGGGTGAACTCGAATGGATTGAGTGGGAGAAAGTTACCGATCTCCCACTCTGGGAAGGTGATAAATATTTTCTTGAATGGATTAAACAAGATCGTTTTTTTTCAGCAAAATTTATCTATGAAAATTCAAAGTATATTACACATTCAGTTATATTTTATTGAACCCAATAGATCAAACCCATTTCAAATTTGTTAGTAAACATCGAGTTATTTGGCAAGACACGAATTGTATAGCCTTTTAATCCGGTCATTTCATTAGGAATTTCACCTTCATACTCATAATAATCATCCTGTTTTTTAATGGCTTTCATTTCAGAGATATTTCCTGTCTCCAGTGTATCAGTACCATTTAATTTACCATAAAATATCTCAACTGAAACATCTTCTGGTAAAAGTTCACCCAAAAAGACTCTTGCTTTGACTTTCACGTTCTGTCCCACATAAACTTCACTATTACAAGAACATTGAATATCTTCAACTCGAATTTTTGACCAACTACTTTTAACTTTATTTTTCCATTGAATTAATTCTTTAATTTTAAGAAAGTTATTTGTGCAACAATCTAATTTATTCTGAGCTCCTGGAAGATAAAATTTTTGCAAATATTCTTTCATCATTCGATGTGTATTAAAATATCCTGGTAATTTCTTAAGAGAATTTTTCATCATTTGAACCCATTCACGTGGAATATCATCCTGAGTTCGTTTATAAAACATAGGAACGATTTCTTGTTCTAATATTTGATAAATTAAATTCGCCTCAACTTCATCCTGGTATTTTAAGTCTTCGTATTCTTCACCAAGACCAATTGACCAGCCGACTTCAGGACTGTAACCTTCATCCCACCAGCCATCGGGAATACTGAAATTCAGACAAGCATTCACAACTGCTTTCATTCCGCTTGTTCCACTTGCTTCGAGTGGTCTTCTTGGTGTATTTAACCAGACATCACAACCTTGAACTAAATATCGAGCGATATTCAAATCATAATTTTCGAGAAAAACAATTTTTCTTCTGAACTCAGGTAATTTGCTTATTTGATTTATTTCTTTAATTAATTTTTTCCCTTCATCATCCTGCGGGTGTGCTTTACCAGCAAAAATTATTTGAACAGGAAATTTATCGTTATTTAATATTTTCTTTAATCGTTCAAGATTTTTGAAAATTAAAGTTGCTCGTTTATAAGTTGCAAACCTTCTTGCGAAACCAATCGTCAATGCCTTAGGATCCAGAACTTCGTTTGCTCCTTCTATTTCGCTAATAGAGGCTCCCTGTC
>JBNAWO010000063.1:4152-13368 GCA_049699815.1 Ignavibacteria bacterium
TCTGATTAATTGTTTCCTTAAATTCTGTCGTGCAAAAGCAACCAATCGTTCTCTTCGTCTTTCATGAGTCATCCAGAGTTCTATATCAGGAATTTTATCAACTTTGTTCCAAAAGTTCTGATCGTCAATATTATCAATCCATTCTTCGCCTAAGTAACGATTAAATAAAATCAACATGTCATGGGATAAATGAGATTGAAGGTGGACACCATTAGTAATTGCATGAATTGGAATTTCATTTTTAGGAACACCCTTCCACCCAAATGCCCACATATTTTTTGAGACTTGACTATGAAGTTTACTAACTCCATTAATATGACCACTCATTCTCATTGCAAGATGAGCCATATTGAAAGAATCTTTTTTCTCATCATCAAGATTTCCAAGTCTCATAAAATCATCATAGGATAAATGCAATTCTTCACGAATATGTTTGAAATATTTTTCCATCAACTCGCCGGAGAAAATATCAAAACCAGCTGGAACTGGTGTGTGAGTTGTGAAGACATTTGTCATATAACCAACTTGCTTTGCTTCTTCGAAAGTGAGGTGATTTTCGCGCATTAAAATTCTTATCTTCTCAATTGAAAGAAATGCACTATGTCCTTCATTCATATGACAAATCTCTGGACAATATCCCATTGCTCGTAATGCCCGAATTCCACCAACACCTAAAATTATTTCTTGCTGAATTCTTGTCTCAATTGTTCCACGATATAGTCCATTTGTTATGGAACGATATTCCTGTGGATTATCTGAAATATTTGCATCAAGAAGATATAGCGGGACACGCCCAACTTGAATTTTCCAAATTTGAACTTTTAATTCAGTATCTGGAAAATCAATTGCAATTTTTAGAGGTTCACCATTTTCTGTCTTCACAAGCGTCATTGGTAGATTATAAAAATCATTTATTGGATATGTCTCTTGCTGCCATCCTTCAGAATTCAAATACTGCTGGAAATAACCTTCTTTATAAGCAAGTCCAACTCCTACAAGAGGTAAACCAAGATCACTTGAAGATTTTAATGTATCACCAGAGAGAACCCCGAGTCCTCCTGAATAAAACTTCAAACAATCAGTTAAACCATACTCCATTGAGAAATAGGCATAAACATGACTGTTATTCTTACCGAATTTTCTTTTAAACCAGGTTTCTTCCATTAAATATTCATTTAGCTTTGTTATTGATCTCGCATAATGAGATAAAAAACCTGAGTCTTCTGCAAGTTCATTTAATCTCTGTTGAGATATTTGTCCGAGCATTAAGACCGGATTGTGTTGAGTGGATTCCCATAAATCTTCATCTATTCTTCTAAATAAATCAAAAATATCTGGATTCCATGTCCAGAATAAATTGTATGCTAAATCTTTAAGGCCCGAAATTTTCTCTGGTATAACTGGTGTAACTTGATAACTTCCAATTACTTTCGGCATTATATTTTTTTCCTCTTTATTTATTCATCTTATTCATAAACTCAATATAAAAAATCAGAAGCAAAGAATTTTTTAGTCTAATATCTATGATTTGCTTTTTAAGTTAATTTTTGGTTCACTTCTAAAAGCTAAACAATTTCTTAAATTAGAAAAATAAAAAACGGAGAATGTATGAAACAATTTGCTGTAATTTTTTTGTTCTTTATTTCAACCATTTTTTCACAATCAAAAAACTTAAATGTCTCTGCAGATGATCCTTATCGTTTTCCTGAAGAAAAGCATTTAAAAAACATTCGAATGTTAACAAATGGTGGTGAAAACGCAGAGGCTTATCTTTCCTTTGACGAAACAAAACTTGTATTTCAGTCAACTCGAGATGACTTAAGTTGTGATCAGATTTTCATTATGAATATTGATGGTACTGAACAAAAATTAGTTTCTACTGGTTTTGGTAGAACTACCTGTGCATACTTTTTACCGGGAGACACTTTAATTCTTTATGCATCAACTCATCATTATAATAAAGATTGTCCTCCACCACCAGATAGAACAAAAGGTTATGTCTGGAAATTGTACGATACTTTTGATTTATTTTTAGCAGACATTAAAGGAAATATTATTCGTCAATTAACATGCGAATACGGTTATGATGCTGAAGCAACGGTTTCACCTAAAGGAGACAAAATTGTTTTCACATCAACAAGAGATGGTGATCCTGAACTTTATACAATGAATCTTGACGGTTCAGATCTGAAACGAATTACTTATGAAAAAGGATATGACGGCGGTGCTTTCTTTTCATGGGATGGAAGCAAAATTGTCTTTAGAGCAAGTCGACCTAAAACAGAAAAAGAATTAAAAGATTATGAAGAGCTTGCAAAATATGGTTATGTTAGACCTACCAATCTTGAAATATATGTTTGTGATGCCGATGGCAGTAACATTAGACAAGTTACAAATAATGGTGCCGCCAATTTCGCTCCATTCTTTCATCCAGACGGAAAAAGAATTATTTTCTGTTCAAATGTGAACAGCAAAGACAAAAGAAATTTTGATCTTTATATATTCAATATTGATGGAACCGGACTTGAGCAAGTAACTTTTAATGAGACATTTGATGGTTTTCCAATGTTCACCCATGATGGGAAAAAATTAATATTCTGTTCAAATAGATTTAATTCAAAACCCGGCGAAACAAACGTTTTCATCGCAGATTGGGTCGACTAAACTTAAGGAGTAAAAATATGAAACGATTAAGTTATTTCCTTTCTTTTTTAGTAGTTTTAATTGTTTCTTGTTCAACTTTAAAAATTCCACAAACTAATCCTGAGATCAGTCAAAATGATTTATATTATCATCTAAGCTTCTTAGCTTCAGATGATTTAAAAGGTCGAGGAACAGGGACTCCCGAAATTGATAAAGCGAGCGAATACCTAGCTAAGTATTTTAAAAAGCTTGGATTGCAACCTAAGGGCGAAGAAGGTTATTTTCAGAAATTTAAAGTGACAACTGAATTAAAATTGAAAGAGAATAACTCTCTTGTGGTTAAAGTAAATTCACAAGAAATAAATTTCACTTTAAAAGAAACTTATCAACCGACTGGATTCTCAGGCAATGGTGCAGTGGAAGGCGAATTAGTTTTTGCTGGATATGGAATTGAAGCTGAAGATATGGGTTATAACGATTTTGCAGATGTTGATTTGAAAGACAAGATTGCATTGATTATGCGATACTCCCCTGAAGGTGATAAACCCGACACAAAATTTGGCTTTAAAGTTCAATCTAACTTTAAAGTTACAGCTGCAAAAAATAAAGGTGCAAAAGCAGTCATTTTATTTACTGGACCTAATACAGTAGAAAATGATAGACTAATTTCACTTGTACCTGATCCAGCTGCAATGAATGCCGGAATTCCCGTAGTTTCAATCAGTACAACTAAAGCTACTGAAATTTTTGAAAAAGCAGGATTCAACTTATTGCAGATTCAAAAGGAAATTGATTCAACTCAAAAAGCTAAATCATTCAAGTTAGAAAATTCTTATGCAAAACTAAGTGTTGATCTTGAGCCAATTGTAAGAGAGACGCGAAATGTAATTGCCTTTCTTAAAGGGAACGATCCTGAATTAAAAAATGAGATTGTGGTTGTTGGTGCACATTATGATCATCTTGGAATGGGTGGTAGAGGTTCTCTGGCTGCGAGTAAAGAACCACAGGTTCATAATGGTGCAGATGATAATGCATCCGGAACATCTGGTGTCTTAGAACTTGCAGAATATTTTTCAGCGAATAGAAGTCAATTAAAGAGAAGTATTCTGTTTATTCTTTTCTCAGGAGAGGAACTGGGATTACTTGGCTCGAAACATTTTGTGGAAAATCCAACCGTGCCTCTGAATCGAATTGTTGCTATGATAAATATGGATATGATTGGCAGATTGAATGAGAACCGCCTTACAATTTATGGAACAGGAACATCTCCAAAATGGAAACCACTATTAAATAAATTAAATGCTGATTCAACATTCAAATTAAATTTTATCGACGGTGGATTTGGACCAAGCGATCATTCATCTTTTTATTCTAAGGATATTCCTGTATTATTTTTCTTTACAGGTACTCATCAAGATTATCACAAACCAAGTGACGATGTGGATAAAATTAATTTTTCAGGAATGGAAAAAGTTTTGAATTTAGTTTCTGGAGTTTTGACTGATCTTTTGACCAATCCAGAAAAAATTGAATTCACAAAAGTTCAGGGTGAAGCACCACAACAGGGTAGAAGAATGAATATTCGAGTTTATGTAGGAACTATCCCCGATTACTCTGAACAGGTTGAAGGCTTCAAAATTGCTGGTGTTAATGATGGAAGTCCTGCTGAAAAAGCCGGATTAAAAGCTGGCGATATAATAATCAAATTTGGTGATAAACCTGTAAAAAATATTTATGATTATATGTACGCAATGCAGGGATATAAGCCCGGTGATGAAGTTGAAGTAGTTGTTTTAAGAAATGGTCAGGAACATAAAACCGTTATTAAACTTGGAAGCCGATAAAATAATTTATCATAAGAATTAAGTTTAGAATAATTTGATATAAAAAACTTAAATAAAAAAGATGTGTTTGAGGACTAAAAAACCCCGGAAGTTCCGGGGTTCTTTTTTTCTATTATAAGTTTTCAATCAATTATCATTAATTTTAATTTCACCAAGAGGAATAACTGTATTTCTCATTGAATGGACTTTATTTGGTATTTCTATCTTAATTGATTTATTCACTCTTGCTTCAAATTCATCTCTGAATCGTTCAATCATAAATTTAACTGGCCAGGCAGCAGCATCACCCAGAGCGCAAATAGTATGACCTTCGATATTGTTTGCGACATCTATCAATAAGTCTAAGTCTTTACTTGTTCCTTTTCCATCTAAAATTCGATTTAAAATTTTAAGCATCCATCCAGTTCCTTCACGACAGGGAGTACATTGACCGCATGATTCATGCCAGTAAAATTTTGTAATTCTTGCAAGAACTTTAACAAGGTCAGTATCTTCATCCATTACAATGATTCCACCTGTACCAATCGCAGAACCGACCTGCTTGAGAGATTCAGCGTCCATTTTCAAACCTTCAATTTGATCACCGCGAATGGGCGGCATCGAAGTTCCACCTGGAATTATACATTTTATTTTTTTATTTCCAGGGACTCCACCAGCATATTTATAAATGATATCTGTTAATAAAGTGCCGGTAGGCAATTCATAAACTCCCGGTTTATTAACATGACCACTAACACCAAAAAGTAAAGTTCCAGGATGTTTTGGTTCACCGATGCTTGCAAACCACTCAGCGCCCTTCTCAATTATTGCAGGCACATTTGCGATTGTCTCAACATTATTAATTGTAGTTGGATATCCCCACAAACCATATTGCGCTGGAAATGGGGGTTTCACTCTTGGATATCCTCGCTTGCCTTCAATTGAATTCATCAAAGCAGATTCTTCACCGCAAATGTAAGCACCAGCCCCACGATGAATATAGATGTTAGTATAAAAATCAGTGCCGAAAGTTTCTTTCATCTTTTCACCAATTAAACCAGCTTCATAAGCATCGTCAAGTGCTTTTTGCATCAGACGAATCCATTTTACATATTCACCACGAATGTAAATGTAACAGGTTTGAGCACCAATTGCATAAGCCGAAATTAAGATTCCCTCAATCAATTGATGCGGATTAAATTCAAAAATCTGTCTATCTTTGAATGAACCTGGTTCGCTTTCATCACCATTTATACAAAGAAATTTTGGAATGTTTTTATCCTTTGGCATAAAGCTCCACTTTAAGCCTGTCGGGAAACAAGCCCCACCGCGACCTCGCAAGCCAGATTTTTTTACTTCTTCAATTATTTCATCAGGAGACTTTTGAAATGCTTTTTTAATTGTTTCATAGCCACCATGCTGGCGATATACTTCGATCTTATGATAATCAGGAATATCTTTAAGTAAAATTTTTATGCTCATAATGATTTATTTCTTAATTCTTGAATGATTTGAATTAATTTTTCTTCGTTCAAATTTTCATAATAATCTTCATTGATTTGAATCACAGGTGCAGTACCGCAGCTTCCAAGACATTCAACTTCAGAGATAGTAAATAAACTGTCAGAAGTCGTCTCACCTTTTTTAATGTTTAATTCGTTTTCAAGTCTTTTCAAAAGATGATAAGCACCTTTTAACATACAAGAAACATTGGTGCAAACTTGAAGATGATACTTTCCTATTGGTTTAGTATTGAACATCGTGTAGAAAGTTACAACGCCAAGCACCTGCTCTTCAGAAGTGCCAAGCAATTCAGCAGCATATTTCATACCTTCCTGACTTATATAGCCATATTTTTCTTGAATTAAATAAAGGACTTCAAGAATAACTGAGTCAGGTTTAAGGTAACGTGTTTTTAATTTTTCAATTTTATCAAGTTCTTGTTCGGTGAATTGAATTTCCACAGTAGTCTCCATTTTCATTTATCCGCCTCTCCCATCACAGGATCAATACTTCCTATGACGGCAACAATATCAGAAACCATATGACCTTTAATTAGAAGTGGAAGGCTCTGAAGGTTAACAAATGAAGGTGAGCGAATTTTCAATCTCCACGGATGTCCAGTTCCATCACTTACTATATAAAAGCCCAATTCTCCCTTTGGATTCTCAACACTTGAGTAAACTTCGCCGACAGGTGGTGTCAAACCGAAGTTAATAAGCATAAAATCATAAATAAGTTCTTCCATTTTTGTATAAACACTTAATTTTTTTGGAAGAACATTTTTCGGATCGTGAGCTAAAATATCACCCTGAGGCATCTTTTCAAGACATTGTCTTAAAATCTTCGCACTCTCTCTCATCTCATCAACTCTGACCCAATAACGAGCAAGTGAATCACCTTCTTTATAAGTAATTACATTGAAATCAATATTGTTATAGTCAAGATATGGGAAAGCACGACGAACATCATAATCAACGCCGGTTGCTCTTAGATTTGGACCCGTTAATCCCATTGCAATTGCTTGCTCAGCAGAAATCACACCAATCCCTTCAGTTCTTTCAAGAAAGATTCGATTTGTATTCAAAAGCCTTTCCATCTCATCCAGATTTTCAACGAAATGCTCAAGAAAATCTTTAAGCATTGCAGTGCATTGAGGTGTCCAATCTAAAGCAACTCCACCAATACGAGTAAAACTTGTAGTAAATCTCGCCCCGGTTAACAAATCCATTATATCTTGAAGTTTTTCTCTTTCACGGAATGCCCATAGTAAAACTGTCAACGCTCCAACATCCATAGCCATTGTTCCAATTGCAACAAGATGAGAAGCAATCCTCGCCATTTCTGAAATTATCATTCTAATGTATTGAGCTCTTTTAGGTGCTTCAACACCAGCTAATTTTTCAACTGCCAGAGCAAATGCTGTATTATTGCTTAAGGGTGCAAGATAATCCAGTCTATCGGTATGAGGAATATATTCGTGGTATGTTGAGTTCTCAGCAATTTTCTCATAACCTCGATGCAAATATCCAAGTTCTGGAACGCAACCAATTACTGTCTCACCGTCTATGTGAATTAATAATCTCAAAACACCGTGAGTAGCTGGATGTTGCGGTCCCATATTGAGAACCATTCCGTTCTCAAGTGTATCTTCAATTATTACATCGGTGGCTTTAGTTAAAAGAGTTTCTAAAATTTTACTTTTGTAAGATGATTGTTCTTGTGGTGTTTGCATATTCATTTCTTTGGTAGTGATAATGATCCAGGAATTCCAATTAACGGAAAATCTTTTCTAAGTGGATAATATTCAAATTCTTCGGGCATATACATTCGTCTTAAATCAGGATGATTTTTGAATGTAATGCCAAACATATCGTAAGTTTCTCTTTCATGCCAGTTTGCAGTTGGATAAACAGAAGTTACTGAGTCAACAACACAATCTTTTTCGTCAACTCTGACTTTAAGTCTGATTCTATATTTATTTTTCAAGCTAGTAATATGATAAACTACTTCGAAACGATCTTTCCTTTTTGCTCGATCTACACCGCATAGGTCAACAAGTAAATCAAAGGATAGTTCTTCATCTTCTCTTAGAAACTTACAGATATCGACAATTGAGTTTTTATCAACTAAAAAGGTTAAATCTCCTCTGAAGTCGTTAACTTCTAAAATGGCTTGAGGGAATTTTTCACGAAGTTTTGCTTCAATTTTTTCTTTCATTGATCACCGGAAGTTCTAAATTTGGTTTATCGTCAAATTCAAAAGTGCTGGTATTACCAACTTTCTTCTGAATTTCAAGAATTGCATTAAGAAGATTTTCAGGACGTGGTGGGCATCCTGCAACATAAACATCAACTGGCACAAACTGGTCTATCCCCTGCACAACTGAATATGATCTAAACATTCCACCGCTGGATGCACAGGCGCCCATTGATATTACCCATTTTGGTTCAGGCATTTGATCATAAATCTTTCTGACAACTTTCGCCATTTTATAAGTTACAGTTCCTGCAACAATTAAAAGATCACATTGTCTGGGAGTAAATCGCATCACTTCACTACCAAAACGAGCAATATCGAATCGAGGATCTGCGGCTGCCATCATTTCAATTGCACAACAGGAAATTCCAAGAGGCATAGGCCAGAGAGAATTTTTTCTTGCCCATTTCACCACTGCATCAATTGTCGTCGCAATAAACGGAACATTCAGTCTGGTCTCTAATCCCATTTTAAAGCTCCTTTCTTTAGCAGATAAAAATAACCTGCTAAGAGTATAATTATAAAGACTAACATCTCAGCAATTACAAAAAATCCAAAAGATTGACTGAGATTTCTCAAATTCACTGCCCAGGGATAAAGAAAAACAACTTCAATATCGAACACAATGAAAACCATTGCAACTATGTAAAATTTAACGCTAAATCTTTCTCTGGCAGTTCGAACTGGCTCCATTCCACTTTCATAAGTAGAAAGTTTTTCCGGTGTTGGCCTCTGCGGTCCAAACCAGGATGAAGCTTTTAAAAGAAATACAGAAAAAACAAGTGCGATAAATATTGCCAGTATTAGAGGAATATATTGTTCAATCATATCAAAATTTTTTTCAAAAATAGATATTGCTCAAAGTAAAATCAATTTACTGAAAAATGACCTGAAAGAGTTTTTTATAAATGACTAAAACAAATAAAATTCAAATCCTGAAAATAAATGGTTTATTATCAAAGTTACTTTTAATTATTCTCAACCAATCATA
>JBNAWO010000064.1:0-13104 GCA_049699815.1 Ignavibacteria bacterium
CCTTTGCACTTAAGCCTGATTTTGATTACACATTCATAGAGTTTTTGATAGAACAGAAAAAATTTGAAAACGCATATCGCATCGTCCATTTGCACAAAATTAAAAACGTATTAGAATATTTTTTAAGATTTCATGATTTCGATTTTCTCGAAAACAATCATCAAGTACTCTTGCAAAATTTTAAGAATGAAATTTTGAGTATAAATACTTATCAGCAAATTCTCAGGCAGGAATTATCACTTCCATTTTCACAAAGAATTAAGGAGAAATTAAAGGCAGCATCTAAAATCTGCGATGAAAAAAACAAAAGAATTGAAGAGCATTTAAAGAATTTATCTCATAAATATTCATTTTTACAACCAATTATAAGTCAAACCAATTTTGAAAATTTAATTCAAAATGATTCAAAAATCTTCGCAGAGATTTTTCCAACTGAAGAAAATCTTTTTTACTTTTTAATCGGCAATAAAGGTATCTATGCGAAATCTTTGAAATCTGATTTATCAAGCTTGAAATTCAATTCAAAAATTTTGTTAAAAAACTTTGATCAATTTACTTTGAACGAAATTATTGAATTTTGCAAGGAAAATTTGAGCTGGTTAATTGATGACATACTGAAAGAGATTGAACAAAAATATCCTGCGACAAAAGAGATTGTATTTCTTCTCAATGGTTCAGAGTTTGACCTCATTCCAAGTCTTGTTTACTCTATAAAACTCAATGGATTTTTAAGAGATAAATATTTTGTTTCCTATTCTTATCTCTTAGATGTAAAAACAGGAGATGGATTAATTAGAAATTTTGCTGTTCTTAAAAATGGTCAATTAGTTGAAATTGGAAATCGGGGAGACCAAAACGAATTAATTCAAACTCAGACCCAAAAAACCATTCTGAAGAAACCAGAAATTAGAATTAGGTTTAGAGAAAATCTTACTTCATCTAAAATTGATTCAATTTCCATTAAAAAGAACTTTGAAGGAATTTTCATCTTTGATAATCTTTTTGTTAACGAGGCATCTCCGGAACTCATTTATTTTAAATCTTTAAATGAACGATCAAATAAAAGCACAATAAGTTCAGACAGAATTTATCTTCGAGATATTTTTCAACGAAATCCAGAATTATTTTTTCTGAGTGATTTTAAATTAGATGAGAGACATTCCAATTTAAAGTTTTTTAGTCTCTTTGAGTTCATTAAATCAGTACAGGTAATTTTTCCAGTTAATAGTTATGGACAGGAAATATCTGAAAACTTTTTGTATAATTACAAAGAGAGAGTGGAGAATAAAAACTTGAAAGAGGCATCGACAATTTTGTTGCAATTGCTTTCACGGGATCAAAAAGAAAGTTTGAAGAATTCTCTTAAGTGGATAAGTTTCACAAATTAATCAGGCGGAAGAAATGAAAAAAAGATTTTTTATTTTAAGTTCACTTTTCATCTTTTGGTTCGTTGGTTGTGATCATGGCATATCTCCAAGAGTTGAACCACCAAGAACAGGCTTTTCAGGGAAGATTACTTTCAAAAACAATTGGCCTTCTGATATTTATCAGACAAGAGTAGTCGCATTTCGTGAAACAATTAAAACAGTAGCCGATTTCAACATTTTAAATATTGGTTTTATAAGCGATACAATTCCTTACGGTGTTCAGGAATTTATTTTTGAATCGGACAAAAATCCTTTAATTACACCTTCAGCTGGAACAGTTCTAAAATACATTGTAGTTGCTCAAGCAATAGTTCCAAGTCCACTTCCGAGAAGAGAAGATTGGCGTGTTGCTGGGATTTATTTTGATCCAAACGATTCAACTAAATATGGATCAGTAAAAATAGAAGAAGGAATTTTCAAAAGAGGAATAGACATTGTTGTAGATTTCAATAATCCACCAGTTCAACCACCTAAATAGTGAGGTTTTATGAAATCAAGAATTTTACTTTTTGTCTTTTTAGTTTTAACAATAAATCTTTATGGGCAGCAAAAAAGACAATTTGGAATTCTGGAAGGAAAAGTTATTGATGAAACAGGTCAGCCATTAATTGGGGCAAATGTCAGAATTGAAAATACTTTAATTGGTGCAGCAACTAATCGAAAAGGGATGTTTAGAATTATACGGGTTCCTATTGGTCAGCACAAAGTAAGATTTTCGATGGTTGGCTATGAGCAAAAAATAGTTGATATTGATATAAGACCAAATCAAACTACATTTATTGAAGTTCAGATGCAGCAAGTAGCAATTCAAACGAATGAGATTTTTGTAACTGCGAGTAAGTACGAACAAAAACTTTTAGAAATTCCAATTAGTGTAAGTGCCTTAAGCTCACAAGAGCTTTATCAACGAAATATTAAGAGACTTGATGAAGCATTAAGATATGTTTCAGGTATTAATATGACTTCTGATCAAATTAGTATTCGAGGTTCAAGCGGTTACACTCGAGGTGCAGGAAGTCGTGTACTTCTTTTGTTTGATGGAATTCCACTTTACACTGGAGATACTGGCGATATAATCTGGCAATTAATCCCAATCCAAGAGATTGAAAGAGTTGAAGTCGTTAAATCTGCCGGATCGGCACTTTATGGTTCTCAAGCAATAGGTGGAGTGATTAATGTTGTTTCTAAAGATTTTTCTGGAACGCCCATGACATACTTCAAATCACTTGGTGGATTTTATGATAAGCCATATTACAAAGAATGGGATTGGTCATCGCGAACGAGGTATTTTAATAATCTAATATTTTCTCACACCAGGAAAATTGGAGATGTTGGATTAACAATTTCTGCTTCTCGTTTTGAAGATGATTCTTATAAAATGAATGCTTTCACAAAAAGATATTCTTTATTTGTAAAATCGAAATTTAATATCAATGCAAATAATAATATTTCATTTTTATTCAACGGTACAACATATAGAAGCGGAAGTTATCTATATTGGAAAGATTCAAGGAATGCTTTAATTCCACCTGAAGGTCAAATTGGCCAGTGGGTAAAGACTCTGCGATATAATATTCATCTGAATTACCAGAATCTATATTCAGCAAAGACACTTTTTAATTTCAGAAATAGCTGGTTTCACAATAATTGGTGGGATAATACAGAAGCAAACAATAAATCAAGAAGCGAATATATCAGGAGTGAGCTTTCAGTAAATTATTTTCCGAATGAAGTACATAAAATTGTTGCGGGATTTGAAGGTAGTTTCTCTATTGTTAGTTCTAATATTTTCAGCAATCCAACAGCTTTTGGACTTGCTTTATTTGGTCAGGATGAAATTAAATTAAACCAACAATTAAAACTCACAACAGGACTTCGAGTTGATTATCAAAATGTAGAAAATAATTTGAAAGAAATTAATTTCAATCCAAAGCTGGCTTTAAATTATTCATTGAGTAATAATTTGTTTTTCCGTGCATCTGCTGGAAGAGGTTACCGTGCACCGACACCATCAGAATTATTCAGCACAACGAATGTGAGCGGAATTAGAGTCGTTCCAAATCCAGATTTAAAATCTGAATCGAGTTGGTCATTCGAAACTGGAATGAATTATACCTACGAAGATTTATTAAAATTTGATCTGGCAGTTTTTGACAATGAACTTTACAATTTTATTGAACCTTCAATTGATCCAGTAACGAGTTTTATACAGTTTAAAAATGTAACGAGAGCGAGAATTCTTGGATCTGAATTAAATTTTTCAACTGAGTTCTTTAATAAGAAATTAGTTTTGAATCTTGGTTATACTTACCTCTGGGCGCGTGATCTGAAAAATAATCAATTCTTAAAATACAGGCCAAAGCATTTGCTCTTTCTCTCGTCGAGTTATCGTTATGAATTTGTTCAAGCTGGAGTTGATTTTCGTTATTGGAACAGAATTGAAACAATTGATGAAGATTTAATCAAACTGGGAATAGTCAAGGATGGTGATTTACAAGATAAAGTTTTTTTAACTGATCTGAATTTGTCTCTGGATTTACTTCATTTTAAAATTCCCATGAGACTCTATTTCACTATAAACAATTTATTAAATTACAATTACATAGAAATGATTGGTAATCTCGGGCCGATTAGGTCTTTTACAATTTCAATTGAAGGAATTTTGTGAGAAAATGATTGTCAATTAAAAATTGAAGTATTAATAATTCTAATTTATTTTTAACATAAATTAATTTAAGGAGAGAGACAGATGAGATTAAAAATCACGGTTTTCGCAATTTTGTTCTTTGTCTTCCAAATTATTCAAGCACAACCTAAATGGACTTATCGTTACACCATCACATTCCCTGAAACCGACACTGCTTTTGTCCGACCGTATCTTTGTTCAGTTGATGAGACTGGTAGACTTTATGTAATCTCTTCAAAGATTGTTGATGTTAACGCACATAATGCAATTTGGTACGCCGACTCAACCGATATGGTAATGAAAAAAATGATTGACTACGATTTGAACGGTGATTCAGATACTTTAACAGGTAATCTTTATGTTCTTAGAGGAATTGCAACCCTGAAACGAGATGTAATTGTTAATGGTAGTGTTCCTTTTACTCGTTCGAAACCAAATACAGTTGCATCACAATATTATTATACAAATGGAGATACAAATCTCGTTGAAAAGTTTGGCTTTTATCATACAGGTTCTGGCTATGGAACATACATTAATGGATTAGCTGTCTCAAAAGATTCTTTCGCATTTACTGGAATTTCTTATCAAACATCTGTAAGGCTTTATAATTTTACCAGATCAATTACATCTCCGGCAAGAGGTTCTTATGTTCCACCGCCAACTTATGGACAGGAGCCAGGAGGCCATGATGGATCTGGTTTGAGCACAATCAGAGATGTTGCTGTTTTGCCAAACGGAGATTATAACAACACAGAAACACCTTGGTATACTTCAAGAAATTCTAATCCACCAATTTCGGGAGGAATTGCTGTCTGGGTTGGCGGAACTCAATCGAGTCCTGGAACTTATGCTGGGCAAAGAGTAATCGATCCATATTCTTACCTCTCCTTTGACCGTTCTGTACCTTATGGAATTACAGTAGATAAATTTAATCGATTGTGGGTTGCAGGTACAGATTCAACTCGTAGATGGGTAAAAGCATTTGAATTGACCGGAACTTTTGCAGTCGATGTAGCTGAACTACCATCGCAAAACAGTTCAACAAATCCAGACCCGGAAGGTGCACCAATGATTGCTCCTGCAGATGTCGCTTTAACCAGTGATGGATTAACTGCATATGTAACTGATCTTTTTAACAGATGTGTTTACAAGTTCCAGTATGGAGATTTTACTTCAGTCAATGATCGGGTTCAAAAATTTGATTTTAATCTAGATCAGAATTTTCCAAATCCGTTTAATCCATCGACATTAATTTCGTTTACGATTCCAGAACCAATGAATGTAAAACTTATAGTTACGAATTCACTTGGACAATTAGTTACAACTCTTGCGGATGAATTTTTACCAGCTGGTAAATATGTAAAGGTGTTCAATGGACAGAATCTAGTAAGTGGAGTTTATTATTACACATTAATTACAAACAAAGGTTCAATCTCAAAGAAAATGATTTTAGCAAAATAAGTCTCTAATTAACTTATGTTTAAGAAAATTATTTTTCTTTTGTTTTTGTCAACAACTATTTTATTCGCACAAGGTGGTAAAGGTAAAATCACCGGAAAAGTTGTAGATGACAGAACAAATGAACCGCTTGTAGGTGTGAATGTTTATATAGAAGGGGCTTACATTGGTGCAACCACAGATATTAACGGCAGATATGTAATTCTAAATGTTCAGCCCGGTAAATATTCTTTAACTGCAAGTATGATTGGTTATGCTAAAGTAACCAAGAAAGATGTTGAAGTTTTTATTGATAGAACAACAGAAGTAAATTTCCGATTAAAAGATATCTCAATCCAGATTCAAGATGTTGTTGTTGTTGCTGAGAAGCCAAAAATAATAAAAGATCAAACTTCAACTTCATCAACAATCGATGATGAACAGATTAAAGTTGCTGCAATAGAAGGCATAAGAGGAATCATTGACCTAACTTCCAGTTTTATGAAAAATGCTCAGGGTGATTATCAAGTTCGTGGTTCTGGTGCTTATGAAATTAATTTTCAAATAAATGGTGTAGAACAAATTAATGCATCTACTACTGCACCTGGCGCTTTTGCAACGAACAAAGCAAACAATTCCTGGAAATATGATGTAAATCCTCTGGGTGTACAACAACTTCAAATGATTTCAGGTGGATTTTCTGCAGAGTATGGTAATGCACAGGCTGGAGTTGTTAAAGTTGTTTTGAAAGAAGGAAGTTCCAGATTTAGCGGTGATGTGCGAATTGAAATGCGTCCACCAGGACAATATCACTGGGGACCTTATATCTATGATAAAAATAATTACGAATGGAGGAAGTGGGGTAATCTTGAAAATTGGTTTAAAATGAAAGATTTGATTATTACCGAATTAAAATTAGATACTCGCTACAAAGAATTGTTAAATCAGGCAAAAGGTGGTGATCCGATTGCGCAAGCAATGTGGGATTCTATTGTTATTCGCGAAATTACCTGGGCTCATAATGTCTGGGTTAAAAATCATACTCCATCAGATGATAATCCGCTTGGAGTTTATGATTATAGAAATCGCTGGTACTCAAGAGTATTGTTTGGATTTGGCGGACCTCTTGGGAAAGATCCTAACCTTTTAAAGTTTTTCATCTCAGGTGAATACAGAAAAAGTCCTACTCGATTGCCAACTCCCGAGCGTGATCAAATTTATCAGAATTATATTTTGAACATTACTTACAGACCTTTTGATGCTCATAAAATAAAATTTATGGGTGCATTTCAAAAATATCGTGGTGGTATCTGGTCAGGTTCGGAAGATATTCGTTGGTCTGGACTTGCTTTCACTCCACCAGGTGTTTCTACAAAATATTATGTAACAATGGACCCCGTTAGAACTGAGCAAACTGTTAGTCAAAGTTTAAACTGGGTTTATACTATTAATCCGAAATCATTCGTTGAAGCTACCATTTCCCATCAACAGGAAACTTATATTCTTCCCTATGAATATCTTGCAGGTTATGGAGTTGAAGCAGATCGACTTGATAGTTTAAATGATCCGAGAGGTGTTGTATTAAAAGATGGTGTTTGGTGGGAGAATAATTATTTCCGTCAACCTTTTAATTTTTCAACAAATTACTATCAGGATAACCGAACAAATCACTGGAGTTTCAGTCTCGATTACACCAATCAAATTATTCCAACCAATTTATTAAAAGCGGGATTAAGATTTTATTACTGGGATATGATTAACAATGGTGTGAATTCAAGCTTTCAAGCGAATACTTACATTGTCAGATCAGGATTTGCTGAATATTACCGTGCTTATCCAATTGGACTGGCATTTTACATTCAAGATAAAATGGAATATGAAGGTATGATTGCCAATCTTGGTTTAAGAGCTGAAGCATACAATTTTCAAGCAAGAGTCCCTGTTGATAAATTTAATGTTTTTTATCAAGGTGCAAGTGGTCCCGGAGTTAGAGGGAATCCTGTGACTGAAGATTCAAAAACAAGATATATCATCTTACCAAGGCTTGGTATTTCTTTCCCGATTGGAGAAAACACCGCATTTAGAATTCAATACGGGCATTTCGCATCAATGCCAATTTTCTCTCAGGCACTTTCGCGGAGAACTCAATCGGGCTGGATTGGATTAGGAAATCCAAATCTTGAACCAAAGAAAACAATCTCTTATGAGTTTGGTTTACAACAGGTAATTGAAGAAAAACATCGCCTCGATATTGCACTGTTTTACAACGATCGAGTTAGGCAGATTGGACTTTTGAGAGTTGCATCCTTTACTGGAAGTCGTGATCGACCCGCTGGATTTACTGATGATAATATTCCTCTTTATTCTTACACAACATTTGAAAATAATGCTTTTGGTTCTTCAATTGGATTGGAAGTAATTTTTGAAAATGCGATCCGTGATAGATGGAATTATCGATTAAGCTATACTCTTTCCCAAACAACAGAAGGCAATTATGGTCCAGAGATGATCTATCCGAATAATGCACGAAGTTATGAAACAAGAAATTTTACAGGTGAGTTTTTGTCTTCATCAGATAGAACTCATAGTTTTCGTGGAATGATTCAATACAATGTTGAGGAAGACGGAGGAATTTCAATTTTTGGCTTACAACCATTTTCGAATTTTAATATTAGTTTGACTTACACTGCTCAATCTGGAACTCCTTTTACATATAGAACAACTTTTGATTTGAAAGATATTGTAAACAACAGAAGATATCCGCTTGAGTCCAGTTTCGATTTGAATGCGCAGAAGCAATTTTATTTGAATGGAACAAGATTTTTGGTTGGATTAAGAATTATGAATTTATTCAATAACAGATGGGTAACGCCAATGGATACGCAGGATGATATCCGTAATTGGGTTGAAAAAGGAATTACGATGGATAATCCAGGATTGGATCCAAATAGATTGAGTTACCTTGTTGCGCCATATCGAGCATATCGAAATATTCCACGACAGGTATTTTTCACATTGGGTGTTGGATTTTGATGAAGATTTGTGAATTGATCTCATCTGGATTTTTTAAAACACTGTGAGTTCTTTGGATAGAAAGTTGGATCAGAAATTATTTATCTAAAAAAATATTAGATCACTTAAGAAATGAAACTAAATCAAATGAAAATTTTGAAAATCGTTCTTGTTTTGTTTTTAATATATTTTCTATCGCATAATTTATTAATGGCTCAAGATGTAGAATCCCCCTCTCTTGTATTTAATCGAGGAATGTTATGGAATAGTGTATTCTTTGGAAAGATTGGTCCTAATTTTAGTAACTGGGGCAGAAGAGGAATTGGGCTTGATTGGCCAGGTTTTGATGAAAGCTGGATTAGAGAAAATATTGGCGGTCCACCTTCGCATTTAGTGACTGGTGGATTTTGGATTGGTGCAAAGAAATCAAAGGACTCTATCATTGCTGTTGAAGATTGGTCGATGTATGCAACCACTGTCTCGAATGAGCCAGGCGCAAAATATATTGTTACGAAACATAAGCATCTTTTCAAGGATGGTGAAAATTACTGGTTACGAAAAGATCCACTTCAGGGTGAAGAAGTTATTGAAACAGTCTGGGAATATAATCTTAATTACACTAAGATAGATGATATTGAAAGGCAATTGCCGGTGCGTGTAAGTCGCAAGGCTCACCAATGGTCGGGTTCCAAGAGGGATGAAAATTATATAATCTATGAATACATTATTAAAAACATCACAAATGAAATAAAAGCAATAGATCCCAATAGAATTAACTATGATACTCTTTACGGAGTTCACATTCTTTTTTGTTATGCACTGCATATTAATTCAAGATCATGGACGGTTTTATTTCCAACCTTAACAGCCGGTGCAAGAAACAGCTGGTTTTTTTATGATCCATCAAGAAAAATGATCTGGGGAAGAGCGGGCGATTATCTCGAAACTCCAGCCAATGAAGAATTTGGATTATCTTATACTCAAGGACCAATTGTGAATGGAAGACCGACTGGAGAATATTTAGCTCCTGGATTTGTTGGATTGCGATTGCTTTATTCATCACCTGATACATTTAAGCAAGCGACAAGAGTTGCAAAATATGGTTGGTCTGCTGCAAGTAATTCAATTGATCTCTCGGGTCCATTTACAAACATTGGAACACTTGAAGGAAGATATAGAGTACTTCAAGATCCAGCAAACGCTGCAAGCTTTTTGCAAAATCCAGCTGATACAATTTTTATGCGTCGAAATAGAATGTGGTCTTTGATGGCGCTTGGTCCGTGGACAATTCCGCCAGGCGATTCAATTGTTATTGCTATTGCAGAAATTGTTGATGGCGTTGATTATAAGATCGCAATTGATACAAGTTACAAAGCATCTTACATTGGAACACAGGGCTCAAGAATTTTTCAAGCAACTGCAGATAGAGCTAAATTCACTTACGATCAATATCGAAATCCAACCACAGGACAGTTGACTAATAAAGGATTAAATCATCCTGATCCGCCTGCTGCACCAAAATTTACAATTGATTATTACAAAGAAAGAGAAAAGTTTGTAGCCAATGTTTTAGAGTGGAGTGATGAAGCAGAACAAATTCCGGATCCTGATGATGGAGTTTTTGATCTTGCTGGTTACAAAATTTATCGAAGCTGGTATTTACCAATTGGTCCGTGGGATTCAGTTGGAGTTGTGTACAAAGGCGATCCAAAATTTTATGATCCTGTTAAACGGAAATACTCTTTTATTGATTCGACTGTTCAAATTGGAACTAACTACTATTATTCAATTACAGCCTTTGATACCGGCAGATCATTCTGGAATATAAATCCATCTGCAAGGTTTCCTGAAACAAATTCTAATCGAGTTCCACCGCTTGAATCTTCAACTTTTTCAAATCGAACTATTTATCCATTTAAATCAACAATACCAGCATTTAATCGACTTGATGAAGTTTTAGTTGTACCAAATCCATTCATTATTGGTGCGGGATTTTCTCAGCCCGGTGCAGGGGACGAAATTCAATTTGTCAATATTCCCAATCCTTGTACGATTAGAATTTATACGCTTAGAGGTGATCTTGTAAAAACAATTGATGTTAAAGAAGGTACTGGGGCAATCGTTGGCTGGAATCAAGTAACTGATTATGGTCAGTTCGTTGAAAGTGGAATTTATCTCTATCACATTGATGCTCCAGGCATTGGTAAAAAAATTGGAAAATTTGCAATTGTCAGGTAATTCAGATGAAAGAAACAATTTTTACTGATAAAAGAAACCAATTTTATTTCAATTTTATTTTAGTTTTGTTCCTCTTATTCTTTAATTTTTCAGAAAGCTTTTCTCAAACATTTCGAAAGACAGCAACAGCTGGATTTGTGTTTCTTGAAATTCCAGTTAATGCTCGAACAACCGGACTTGGCGAATCTGGAATTACTTTATCAGATTTAAATTCAGATGGAATTTTTATTAATCCTGCTATTTGTGGTTTTACAAATAAACTTCACAATGTTTCTTTTTCTTATTCTCCTTATTTCGCGGAAATTAAACAATACTCTGCAAGTTATTCTTACAATTCAAAGTTTGGTGTTTTTTCATTTGGTGCTTTAATGTTTGATTATGGTTCGATGCCAAAAACTCAAAAAGTTGCTGGACAGAGAGTTTATGAAGTAATCGGAGATTTTGATGCAAGATCTCTTGCTTTTGCTTTGTCATATTCAAAACTGTTAACAGATAAATTTTCATTTGGAGTTTCTCTAAAGTATGTAAATGAAAGAATTGATATTTATAGCGCAAGTAATTTTGTTTTAGACGGTGGGGTACTTTATTATACAGGACTAAAAAGTTTGAGAATTGGAGCAGTTATACAAAATTTTGGAACGGATGCAAAGTTTATTAATGATCCATTTAAAATGCCTGCTGTGCTCAAACTCGGTGCCGCTGCTGAAATTTTGGGAGATTTTAACTCAGATTATAGAGTTACCACTCTTTTAGAAGCAATCCATCCAAATGATGGAGATGAAAAATTAAATGCTGGTTTGGAAATCTCCTGGAAAAATGTTTTTTCCATCCGAGGTGGTTATAAGTTCTTTTATGACGAGGAGACATATTCGTTTGGACTTGGGATTAGTGGTGAAACTTTAATTCCTTTTTCAATCGATTTTTCAATTTCCAATTATGGTAGACTTGGAAATGTTCTTCGTTTAACATTACAGGCTGGAATTTTATGACAGGTCAAAAATTTTTGTTCGCTTTCTTCACGATTTTAATTTTGAGTAATACCATATTTTCTCAAATAAAACTTTCAACAATTTCATTCTATACTGATTATTCATATCCATTGTCGAAAAGATTGATGGTTACAAAGATTGATGCCGTTGGTGGTGGAGCTGAAGTTTCTTTCTCGATCTCCAAAAATTTAGAATTAAGTCTTTCTACTGGTTATAGCTTATTCTCTCTTCAGCAAGATAGTGCAATTCAACAATGGAACTGGAGATTTTATACTGAAAGATATGCGGGAATAATTCGAGATAACTTAAGAGCTGATTCTACTCTCGCTGCCTATTTAAACCCGATTCAAAAAATGGATCTTGTACCAGTTCAGATCTCATTGAAAGGGAATTTTAATCCAATTAAAAATTTTTATGTAAAACCTCATTTAGGCGCAGGAATTTATTTTTACACACGGAGACTTTATCTTGAAGAAAGATGGCGTAAAATTTTTTATGAAGCTAATTACACATTTGAATATAGTTACAGAAATTTTGCAACAAACAAATATGGCAACCCGGCAGGTGTTTTCGGATTAATTGAGTTTGATTATCAACCGTCAGAAATTTTTACAATTGGCACAGCTTTCGGTTATACTTACTTTTTAAAAACAAAAGGTAAAATGGGATTTGACCAATTTCCAATTCGGGACTATCTCAATTTCAAAATTTTTCTAACATTTTTATACTGAGATGAAATATGATTAAAAGATTAATTTCACTTGTAATTCTGTTTTTAATTTCAAGTTCATCTTTTGCTCAGGATAAAATTTACTTTGCAGGCGTGAGTGGATCTTATTTAATTCCAACTGGTTCTCTTAGTTATCGTTTTAAACCTGATGGCGGTTTTACTCTGTTTGCAGGTTATAAGCAGAGTGAAAGCTGGGAATGGTTCGGAAAATTTGAATACATAAGTTTTATGAAAGAAAATCGTGATCAATTAAAAATCAAAAGGAATGTTAATCTCGGTGGAGTTGAAGAAATTTTGATCTTTGATTTACAAAGGCTTGAAACTGATTTAAAAATTTTTGGAGTTTCTGCAAATGCAAATGCAAGTATCTTAGATTTTGATTTTCTAAGAAGTGATTTATCTTTTGGTTTTGGAATTTACCGATGGGAAAGCGAGAGAAGTGGTTATTTTGATACTTTAAGAGTTGAAAGGTCTGGAATAACTTACGATGCCGTAATTTTAAAAGTGCCTCCTTTAAAACAACTTGATTGGAGTGGGGGATTTAATATTGGTCTAAGTGTTTCAACAAAAATAATTAATCCAATC
>JBNAWO010000065.1:0-13091 GCA_049699815.1 Ignavibacteria bacterium
GCTCCGAAAGTAATAAGAACATTTCCGGAAAATGGAACCTTGAAATACAATAAAAATTATGTTGAATTTGAATTCAGTGAATACATAAATAAAAGATCGATTACAAATGCAATTTTTGTATCTCCTTATTTCAATGAAGAAATTGAACAAAAATGGTCGGGTAAACGATTAAGACTAATCTTTCCAGAAAAACTTCGTGAAGATAAAACTTATGTAATTTCACTTGGAACAGATATTTCGGACCTTCGCGGGAATAAGCTTGATGAAACTTTCACATTAACATTTTCAACCGGATCTAAGATCGATCAGGGGATCATTTCAGGGCGTGTTTATGACAACAAGCCAGAAGGTATTTTTATTTTCTTTTACTTAATCGATTCTTTCAATCAATTTGTTGATTATACAAACACTAAACCAGATTTTATATGTCAAACATCTAAAGATGGTAGTTTTGTTCTTTCAGGTTTACCACAAGGAATTTTTAGAATTGTTGCTGTAAATGATCAAATGCGAAATCTTATTTACGATGTTAATGAAGATGAAATTGGATTGCCCTTTAAGGATTATCAACTGAATGATACATCGAGAATTATTAGAAATGTTCAATTCGAAATGAGAAAAATTGACACTCTTAAACCAGCTTTCAATTCTATTCGTCTTCTTGATCTAAATCATCTCTTATTGAATTTTAATGAGCCAATTGACTTTAGTTCAATAGATTTACAGAATTTCGTTATTTACGATTCATTGGAAACGGAAAAGATTTATCCAGTTGGTTTTTTTTCTAATGATAAGAATTCATTAATATTAGCAACTCAAACTTTAAAAGGTGAGAAAGATTATTTCATCAGATTAAGCGGAATAAAAGATTTAGCTGGAAATCAAATTGATAGTGTAATTCAATCATTTTTTACCGAAAAAATTTTAGATACAAGCCCTATAAACTTTAAATCAATTCAGGGAAATTTCTCAACTTCGACAGTAGAATATTTTAATCCAGAAATATCAATTAATTTTAATGATATAGTTCCACTTGAGAATTTCTTAGATGCTTTTTCTATCTCAGATACATCTGGGAGAAAATTGAATTTTGAAATTCATCGGCCTGATAGTGCGAGCTTTATTGTCAGATTAGAACCACTCAAGCAAAAGGAAAAACTAATTTTGAAAGTCAATCTTGAATTACTTGTCGATCTGTCCGGGAATAAAATCGATTCTCTATACTCAAAAACTTTTGAAACAAACAGTGATGCTGATTATGGTTCAATTTCGGGATTTGTTAAAAATAAAATTGATATTGATAAAACTGTGATCATTGAAGCGAAATCATTGAATTCAAGCAAAGTTTATAGTTTGAAGACAAGAGAGGAAAAATATCAAATCAAAAATATTCCACCTGGAAATTACTTCTTAAAGCTTTCAATTGAAGATCAAAGTTCAAAAAATGATTACAGGTCTTTTTCAAATCCCTTTATTTATCATCAAGATACAATTAAAGTGAAATCCCGATGGCCAACTACAGATGTAAATTTTAATTTGGAAGAATTATTCAGGTAAGAGCTCAATTCGACGAACTTTATAACCTTTTCTAATCTTTTCTTTTTGGTCTTTTATAATGCCCAGAGAGAAACGATCTCCGCGAACCTCAATTATTTCAATCTCACCGATTTTTTTGTCTGTTACTCCCAGAACTTCACCAGTTTTATCATCAATTAATGTATCCCTTGGTGCATAAACTGGAAGGATAGAACCCACTTCAAGGTTTTCTCTTTTGCCGAGATTTATAAAAACTTCTTTTGTTTCTTCATCGACAAATAAAATTTCTCCACTGATAATTTTTCTTTTGAACTTTGATTTATAGACTGATGTATCTGACTTTGAAATTTCTTTGTATTCTGAAAGATTAAGTAAAGGTTCTACTCTTGTAGAAAATTTTTCACAAAGTTTTATCAAATTTCTACCAACAAGTGTCTTTAAAAATTCATCTGAACCGAATTTAATTTGATCAAGTTGATTAAATTCTTTTTTGGTATCTGTTTCTCTTCCAAAGATCGTCACTCCTACTCCAAGATCAGTACTTTTCTGTTCAATCTTTTCATCGAATAATATTTTATTAGTTTTTAATTCTGTTATAATAAATTCAATTTCAATTTCGTTTGAATAGGTTTCATATTGAGCGACTTTCGGTTCTCCAGCCATCAACCTATTAATTGAGAAAGTGTGTATGATACCATTTATTGTAAATTCAATATTCTTAGAAAGTAATATATCGGTACTGCTCAATTCTTGATTTTCATTGATTAAGTTTTCCGTTGTTCGCGATGAAAGAATATTTAGATTATATTTTGCACGGAAGTAATCAGAAATAAAATCGGAAACTTCCTGTGATAAATTCCAAGTTCCTTTGTATGAAGATTTGTCAGTAAACTTAAAAAATGCAATTTGTGCAAAAGTCAATGAATAAAAGATTAGACTAATAAATAAAATACTTTTGAGCTTTTGACTTAAACTCATTAGCTTCTTTTTCCCAGAAATTTTTTATTGAACTGTAATCGTAATTTTGACTGAACATTTTCCGGATGTTATCCCATCCTGTCGCTAGATCAAACATTCGAATTCTATCGGGTTTGGCTAAATCAAAGATATCTTTATCAGGATAAATTTTTTTTAGCTCTTGAAGGAAATAAAATTGAATTGAGGTCAAATTGCATCTTTTGAAATCGGTGATGTGGACCTGTACACCGTGCAAAATCTTTCCTTGAAAATTTCCATAAAATGGACGCCAAACAACGGGACGGAAAATCACCCCATCAAGTTGGAGAGAATTCATTCTCTTTGCGATTTCATTTTCATCGATCCATTCAGCACCGAGTAATTGGAATGGTAAAGTGTAACCAACACCTTCAGAGATTAAACCAAGTTCACCTAAGATACCAGTTGCTGCATAAAATTGAGCTGAATAATAATGTGGAATATGAGGTGAAGTTGGAACCCATTGTAACCCTGTATCTTCCCATCTCATTGATCTTTGCCAACCTTTCATCTTTATAACTTTCAAGTCGCATTTAAGTCTATTTGATAACCAGCCTTCTTCGTTGATCATCGTTGCAAGTTCGCCGCAGGTTAATCCATAAATGTAAGGAATTGGGAATTGACTTATGAAAGAAATAAATTCATCTCTTACGATTGAACCCTCAAACTTTTCTCCTGTTAATGGATTTGGTCTATCCAGAACTACAAATTGTATATTATTTTCCGCGGCTGCTTCCATTGCCAATCCCATCGTGCTTATGTAAGTATAAGATCTTACACCAATATCTTGAATGTCATAAATTAAAACATCTATTCCAGTTAACATTTCTTTAGTTGGCTTTCTTGTTTTCCCATAAAGTGAGTAAACGGGTAATCCTGTTTTTGTATCAATATAGCTTTCAATTTTTTCGCCAGCAGGAATATCACCACGAACTCCATGCTCTGGACCAAATAGAGCAACTAATTTTACTCCGGGCAAACTATAAATTATATCGATTGTTGAATTCAATCTTGAATCAACTCCAGTTGCATTGGTGATTAAACCTACTCGCTTACCAACCAAAAATTTATAATCATCTTGTAAAATATCGATGCCTAATTTTACTTTAGGTTGAGACGCTAAGACAAAGGGGATTAGGAAGCAGGCCAGAAAAATAATTCTTACATTCATAATTCTAATTTTTTCTTAACTGATTTGAGTGCTTCATCAATTTTATCTTCAATTTCACTTAACTTTTGTGCAGCAACTAAAACAAGGTTCATTGCTCGATCGCGATCGTTCAAGGATTTAGTGTTGATCATCACATTAAGCATCGCTCCCTCAGCGCAAGATTTAATTAAAATTAGAGCAACTCCAGCATCACTTAAAGAATTTTGGTTTCCAATTTGACTTAATCGGATAAGATCTTTCATGGTTTCATAACAGGTTTCAATTGTCTTTATTGGAACTTCAGTTGCAAAAATGGTCGCATCTTCAATTGCCTGGGTTCTTTTTAATTTTTCATCTTCAGATTCTTTTGGAAGTTTGAATGCTTCCATTACTTTATCAAATGCTTTTGAGTCTTCATCGTAGAGTTCAAGAAATTTTTCTTTTGATTTTTCAAGTCGATTTTTTAATCCTAAAATTTCAGCCTGAACAGACTCATATTTTTTCTTACCGATTGTAAGATTGCAAACCATAATGCCTAATGAAGTAGCTAAAACTCCATTGAATGCAGATACACTTCCACCGCCAGGAGTAGGTGAAGATGACGAAATTTCTTCAATAAAATTTTCGATTGATTTTTTTAAATCCATTTTTACTCCTCAATTAAATATTCAATTATTTTTTCTTTTGGATTAAACGGTGCAAGATTACTCAATCCAAGGTTTTCAATTGCAGCCTGGATTAATTCTTCTTCGTTATTTGAATACGATTTATAAAATTTTCCAGCTTCAAGGATTGCTTCTAAAGGAACAAGTCCAACGATTTCGCTTCCCCAAACTTCCACACCAAATTTTTGTGCTTCTTCTTTAACTGCCTCAAAAACTTGATGCATATTTGTAATTTTATAGTTTACGAGGTTTATTGATACTTGAGTAATTCCAAATTTTTCAAGAGATACACCCATTGCTTTAACAGCTTTGAATTTGCCTGGAATGCGAATTGCCTTACCATCTTTCTTAACAACATTTCCATGTTCATCTCTTAAAGGCTTCCCTGATTCTCTAATTATGCCCGAGATTTCATCCGCAATTTTTACATCTTGAGTTTTGAGATTTACATTGTAAGCAATCAAAAAGAATCTACATCCAGTTACTGTAGCGCCCAGCTTAGGATTAAATTCAGGTTTGCCAAAATCTGGATACCATTCGGGATCTTTTAATTTCTCCTGTAGTCCTTCGTATTCGCCCTTTCTAATGTCAGATAAATTTTTTCTTTCTGGTTTGGTTGCTGAGTATTCATATAAGTAAATGGGAATATTTAATTTTTCGGAAATAATTTTTCCATATTGCCTGGAAATCTCAACGCAATCTTCAATTGAAGCATTTTTTATTGGAATAAAAGGGACAACATCGATCGCACCAATTCGTGGGTGTTCGCCTTTGTGTTTTGTCATATCAATTTTCTGCGCAGCAACAAACGATGCATTAACTGCACCTTCAATAACTCCTTTTTTCGTTCCAACAAAAGTCACCACAACTCTATTGTAATCTCGATCAGGTTCAACATTTAGCAATTTGCACTCGGGAGTATTTTTAATTGCCTCTGCGATTGCATGGATTGTTTCTTCATTCCTTCCTTCGCTAAAATTTGGAACACATTCAATTATTTCTTTCATAGACGACTTTCCCTTTTTTTATTACCGTTTTTGTAAAATTTTTTCCAAAGTAATAAACAAGATCTTTATAGTTCGATGTTTCTAAGACTAAAATATCAGCTTGTTTTCCAATTTCTAAACTTCCAGCTTTTTCCTCGATACCCAATGCATAAGCTGCATTAATTGTAACTGCATTAATGGTTTCGCTTAATTTCATTCCATTGTAAAGTGTTGCCATATTCATAATTAACGGAAGATTTTGCGATGTACAAGAACCTGGATTAAAATCAGTTCCAATTGAAATAATGCAACCTTCGTCGATCATCTTCCTTGCTCGTGTAAATGGAATTTTTAAGAAATAGGAAACACCGGGTAAAATTATTGCAGCAATATCAGTTTGGGAAAGAATTTTAATGTCCTCGTCTGTAATCATTTCAAGATGATCAAGACTCTTAACGCAAAGATCAATCCCGAGTTTAACTCCACCTAATGAATTAAATTGATCACAATGAAGCTTAAGATAGAGATTGAATTTGCGTGCAATTTCTAAAATGGTTTTTGTTTCTTCAACTGAAAATGCTGTTTTTTCTAAAAACACATCACAAAACTTTGCTAAATTCTTGTTCGAAATTTCCGGAATTAACTTTTTAGTAATTAAATCTATGTATCCAGCTCGGTTGTTTTGAAATTCTTTTGGGATTGTATGAGCACCTAAAAAAGTAGGAATAATTTCAATCGGTTGAATATCGATTAAATCTTTAAGGCATTCAAGCATTTTAATTTCATTATCGTAATCGAGACCATATCCACTTTTAATTTCTAAAGTTGTTATTCCAAAAGAGAGAGCTTCTTTCAATCTTTCAATTGAAAGTTTGATTAATTCCTCTTTCGAAGCTTTTCGAGTCGCTTCGACAGTTTTTAATATACCTCCACCTTTTTGAGAAATCTCTTCATATGATTTTCCAGCAACTCTCATCTCAAATTCATCGCTTCTTGAACCAGCAAAAATCAGATGAGTGTGTGGATCAATTAAGCCTGGCATCACGATATTATTTCGACAGTCAATAACGAGATCAAAATTTGAGAAATCAAAATCTTTACTTAAACTTAAATCGATAATTTTTTCATCTTCAATAATTACTGATATGTCTTCAAAAACTCCCAAATCATTAAGTTCTGATTTACGCTTAAATTTTCCATTAACAGGTTTACAGGTTAGAAGTTGCTTTGCTCGATAAAGAAGAATACTCATTTCATTTTGAAGTTTCAGTTCGAATTCTCAGAGACGAAAAATTTTTTCTTTCTAATATACTAAAAATATTGTTTGCCTCTGAGCGAGAATTGAAAGGACCAATTATTACACGATAAAATGGGGTGTCGTAATCAATTGTTACTTTCTCATTTGGGAAAAGATTTGAAATTTGTGTTTTGAGTGACGAGATTTCATCGAAGGAATCTGTTAATCCTACCTGAACAAAATAGACATTGGACTGCAAGGATTTTTCTTTTGTTGCTGAAGTTTTTGTTTTTGAATTTTGGTGGACTTCACGAAAAGTTGAAAAAGTTTCAAAAAGATTAAGGCTATCCTCTTTTAAAATAAATTGAGCAAGTGGATCTATTTTTTCTATCTCCACTTGCTCTTTGGAGATTAAGTTCTTATCCCTCTCAATTTTTTTTGAGCAACTTGAGAGAAAGATTAAAATCAACAATAAGAAACTTAATCTTGTAAACACTTTATTGTTTAACTTCTGTTATGATAAAACTATCAGTGTAACCTAAATTATATAGAGCGTCTTTTATACCTTTTGCGTGTTCCCATTTTGAATAGATACCCAGTCTTACTTTGTAAAGATTATCCTGAAATTCTACATAAACTTTTTGATCTGGCATTCTCTTTCTTATTTTCTGTGCTTCAGATTCAGCATTAAGTCTACTTTTGAAAGCAAACACCTGAACTTTATATTGATATTGCTGCGAAGTTGTGGTTGAAGTTGTAGGAGGTTGAGTTTCTACTTCAGTAGTTTCGTTTGGTTTCTCAGGACTCAAATTAACTTTTAATGGTGGAGGTGGTGGAGTTGGCGGACCTTGAGGAATGTATTCTGGTTGAGTTGAGACTGAAACTTCTGTTTTTTCAACAATCGGTTGTTTGATTGAAACAGTATCTTTTGTGGGTTGTTCAGTTTGGTAAACAACTTCCTTTTGGCCACCTTCGTATTCTTCTGTAACTTCAGATGCTGAGCAACCATAAAAGAAAATTGCCCCGCCAATTAAAAAGAAAACAAATTTTGTTATTTGGATTTTCATATTAACCTCGTTTTTATAGTGTAATAATAATTTTTTTGGATGATAAAATCAAGTAAATCAATAAATTATAAATTTCTCTTAAAGTATAATTCTAAATCATTCTTAAAAATTAATTTGAATTTTAATGGAAATTATTGATTCGCAAATATTTTGTGGAATTTCCCGAAATTGTAAATGCTTAAAAAATTGTTTAATTTTGTGAAAAATTTTTTGTAAAAATGAAGAATAAAAACCTTAAAATACTTTTTATCACCTCTGAAGCCTCACCTTTTGTGAAGACAGGTGGTCTGGCTGATGTTTCCTCTGCATTGCCTCAGGCATTAATGGAATTAGGAAACGAAGTAAGGCTTGTACTTCCTAAATACGGGGCAGTGGATGAGAGAAGATTTAAAATTCATGAGATCGTTAGACTCAAAGAAATTCCGATTCATCTCGGAAATGAGATTGAATTGGTAAGTATGCGATCTTGTTTTCTTGTTGGTTCTAAAGTAAAAGTACAATTATACTTTTTCGATAATCAAAAATATTTTGGTTTACGAAAAGGTCTGTATCAGGATATAAATACAAAAAAAGATTATCCTGATAATCATGAGCGTTTTATCCTTTATGCTAAAGGCATAATGGAA
This sequence comes from Ignavibacteria bacterium, assembly GCA_049699815.1. GTDB lineage: Bacteria > Bacteroidota > Ignavibacteria > Ch128b > Ch128b > Ch128b. Next base: position 8,264 of record JBNAWO010000065.1, read on the forward strand.
ATGCTTAAAAAATTAGGCTGGACACCTGATATCATTCATTGTAATGACTGGCAAACCGGGTTAATTCCGGCTTATCTAAAAACTGTTTATGCTGATCTTGATATCCTGAAGGATACTAAAGTCGTTTTCACCATCCATAATGTTGAATTTCCGGGAATTTTCCCGAAAGAAGTTTTTAAATTAACTGGATTACCCGATTCAGTTTTGAATGAAATATCAGTTGAGGATGGGAGTAAAATAAGTTTTCTCAAAGCTGGTGTGGTTTATGCTGACGCCGTAACAACTGTAAGTGAAAAATATGCTGATGAATTATGTACAATCGATGAACTCGGCGGTATCATTAAAAATGCTTTGAAGAAAAGAAAAAATGATTTCTATGGAATTATAAATGGTGTTGATTATTCAGTTTGGAGTCCAGAAAGTGACAAATATATTCCTGTTAAATATAATATAAAAGATTTGTCCGGTAAGTTAGAGAACAAAAAAGCTCTATTAGAATATCTCAAGTTGCCTGTTGAATTAGAAGTCCCTGTGATTGGTACAATTTCTCGTTTTGCCGAACAAAAGGGGATTGATCTTATACAAAATGCAATTGAAGAAATTTTGAGTCTTAATGTTAAGTATGTCTTATTAGGCCAGGGGGATAAAAAATATCAACAGTTTTTTGAAAAGATTCAGAAAAAATATCCTAATAAATTTGGTTTCTATGCTGGATTTAATGAAGAATTAGCTCACTTGATTGAAGCTGGTGCTGATATGTATTTAATGCCTTCTAAATATGAGCCTTGCGGATTAACCCAATTATATGCCTTAAAATATGGAACAATTCCAATTGTCCGGTATACAGGTGGTCTTGCTGATACAATCATTAGAATTAATGGTAACGATGGTGAGGGAACAGGTTTTGTTTTCAAAAAGTATGAAGTCGACGATATGATGAAAGAGATTAAGAGAGCATTAAAAATGTTTCAAGATAAAGAAAGCTGGGTCAAGTTGATGAAAAATGCAATGTCAAAGGACTTCAGCTGGCAAGCGTCGGCAAAAAAATATATCGACCTGTATAAAAAATTATTGAAGGACACAAAGTAAAATTGAAAAATCAAAAATCTTTTCTTCACATATTAAAACTTCTTATCATTTCTTTACTACTTTCATCTTGTTCCGAAAATCCGTCAATTACAGGATATAATCTCCTTAATCCAATTGATTCATTAATTGTTAAGCGTTATGATTCAACTAACGATTCTGTTTTTTCTTATCACAAAGAAATTAAACAAATTGATAAGCTTGGTGGAACTCGAAGAATCCTTGTAGGGAAATATGAAGATTTGACCGCTTATTCTTTGATAAGATTTATCCTTGGACTTTCAACAGAGATGAAAGATGCAATTAAAAATTCAAATTTTGTCGTTAATTCAGCGCGTATAAAATTAAATCCAGTTTATAAATTTGGAGACACAACTTCAAATGTTTTTAATTTTAATTTAAAAGAGATCTACACTTACTTCGACGAATATAATTTTACAATTGATAGTCTCAAAAGTGGTCGATATGAAATTGGTAATGAAAATCTTGTAATTCGAAACATTGATGATGATACCCTTTACTATTCAGAATTAAATCCTGAAAAAGTTTTGAATTGGTTTAAGTTAATTGCGGCTGATTCTTCAAGAAAATTACAAGGTGTTTTACTAGAACCAGATCCAGCATCTACTTACATAAGAGGATTTGCTTCATCTAATGCTTACTATGTTGGTGATCCGATTGTGCTTGAGATTGTTGCGACATATAACAATAAAACAGATTCTCTTAAATATTTTGTTGATGCAGATCTTCATGTAATTGAAAAATCATCTCCAATAATTTACGATGATGCAAAATTAGTTCTTCAATCTGGTGTAAAGCAGAAAGCATTTATTTATTTCGATATAAGTTCAGTGCCCAAAAATGCAGTTGTAAATTCAGCGTATCTAAGATTGTATCCAGATACTCTTCAATCACAGTATGGAACAAGTTATCAAGATTCGTTGCTTGTTCAATTCATTACTGATTCAGTAAATATGTCAATTGATAGTGCGGTCAATTTTGTTTTGACAAAATCAAGTTTAGGTTATTATGAAGGTCAATTAAATTACTTTGTTCAAAAATGGATTGATAATGATGCGAATAGAGGTTTGTTGCTTAGTATTCGTGATCCTGATGGCGGCACCGAAAAATTTGTATTTTTTGGACCAAAAGCAGCCGTCGTTTCAAAAAGACCACAATTAATTATTAATTACTCGTATAGAAAATGAAAAAAATTTTAATTCTTTTCTTTGTATTTATTGAATTAAATTTCGCTCAAACTTCGTCAATTTACTCAAATTTTGGAGTTGGTGAATTAAATATAAATCCAACCGCACGAAGAAGCGGAATGGGAATTGCAGTTGCAAACAATGAAAGTTTCGATATCAATCCTTTCAATCCGGCGAGTTCAACAAATATTCAACTGGTTAAGTTTCTGGCTTCGTTTAATTATTCATCGAATTCATATAAAGATTTTTATTCGAGCAATAAATATACATCAGGTTCATTTGAAAATTTGTTCTTTGCAATTCCAGTTCAACGAGATTATGGTATTGTGATATCAGGAGGCATTTTACCTTTTACAAAATTGAATTACAAAGTACTCAGTCCTGATATTTATTTTGATTCTATACCTTTTCAAGTTAAATATGAAGGTCTGGGAGGTTTAACAAATTATTTTGTCGGAGTTTCTTATAGGTTTGAAAAAGTTGGTTCGTTTGGGATCTCATCAAATTTCTTAATTGGGACGATCAACAAAAAAATCTCAACAGAATTTTTAAATCAAAATTTTGTAAATCCAGAATTTACAAGTCAATTAAAGTACAGGGGAGTGGCTTTTCGACTTGGCTATATCTCAGATAATATCAAAAACTATTTTCCCGAATTTCCTATTAAAGATTTGAAAGTAGGAATTTCTTACTTGACTTCAACGAAACTGAGAACCGAATTACTTGATTTAAAACACGGAATTTTTATTGATACAACTGGAGAAAGCAGCTTTGATACAAAAATTCCATCTCAATTTGCATTTGGTTTGACTTCAAAAATATCAGAAAGATTTTCTTTTAGTGTAGATTTTTTGAATCAGAATTGGACTAATTTGTCAACAAACACTTATTCAAATTTTGATCTTGTAAATCAGAACGTTTTCACTATTGGTTTTGAATATCTTCCGTTGCAAAGGCCAGAAAAATTTATTGATGCTTTAACTTATCGATTTGGTATTTTTATAAAAGATATTGGAATCCAGATAAATAATGAAAAAATAAGAGAGTATGGAATTAAACTAGGTACTTCAATACCCATTGATCAATTAAATTTGATTGATTTCGGTTTTCAATATTCTGTTAGAGGCAAGAATTCGACTAACCTTGTGAAAGAGTCTGTATTGAATTTTTGGTTTGGAATAAATCTTGCAGAAATTTGGTTTGTAAGAAACGAAGAATAAATTATGAGGGGAACAATGAAAAAAAGATTTTTAATTTTTATCGGTTTAATTTTTATAATTAATTTGAGTGAGGTTTTTTCACAACCATCTCCACAACCAGATACGCTGAAGATATATCGAAAATGGAGTCTATTCTCGGAGTATCATAAAAATGGTGATTATGAAACTGCTTTACCTTATGGATTTGAGATACTTGATATTAATCCCGCAAAATTCAAAACGATATTTTTAAAGTTGGAAGATTGTCTTGTTTATTTACATGACTCAACAAATGTAGATGAAGCTACAAAAAAATTGTATGCAGATACTTTAATGTATATTTATGAACTGGCAATAAAAACACAACCTGAAAATGCTGCTTATTATTACAAAAAAATGGGATATTACCTCGAAACCTGGTATTCCGGAAGAGAAGAAGATGCAATTAGAGCCTACCAGAAAGCTTATGAATTGGATAAAGATTTAGATTTTTATTATGTAGATAGATTGGGACTCTTATATATTAAGTTGGCAAACGATGAAAATAACTACAGGTTAAAAGCGTTTGAACTTTATCAAGAAGCATCGACAAAAGATCCGAATAATCCTATTCCACTTGATCGAATGAAATCTCTCGCAGAAAACATTGAACAACTAATTCAAATTACATACAATGCCTGGAAACTTGATCCAGAAAATTTACAGAAAGCCTGGCAATATGCTTCTATAACTTATCAGAGTGGTGAATATGAAAAAGCAATCGAACCACTCGAATTTTTAGTCAAGAAAGATCCAGGTTCCGAAACTTATTGGTCAAGACTGGCTACTTGTTATCAGAAGACAGAGAAATATTCTAAAGCAATAGAGGCATATAAAAAAGCTTTTAGTATTAATGATAAAGTTCGTGAATATCCTCTAAATATGGGAATTTGTTATAAGGAATTAGGTCAGTTTGCAACTGCAAGAACTTACTTTTACAAAGCAGCCGAAGTTGATAAAAACTGGGGATTACCATATATCTATGAAGCAACTCTATATCAAGCAGCTGTTCAAAAATGTGGTTCATTTGATTTTATGGATAAAATAGTTCTTCAGCTTGCAGTTGATACATACAGAAAAGCTAAGTCAATTGATCCAGGTGTTGCCAATATTGCTGATGAAGCAATTCAATCTTTATCTAATTCAGTACCAACAAAGGAAGAATATTTCTTTAGAAGGTTAAAATCTGGTACTGTAGTAAAGATTGAAGGACCTTGTTATAATTGGATTGGAAAAAGTATAACTGTTCCATAGGAAGTTATGAAAGTTGCAATCGGTTCAGATCACGCTGGATTT
>JBNAWO010000066.1:0-13029 GCA_049699815.1 Ignavibacteria bacterium
TCTTTTTTCTTCACTGGTTTTGCATCAGCTTCATCTTCTTTTCTTGGTCTGAGAGTAATTTCCTTTTCAAAAGTCTTGCCGTTTCTAAAGATTTTTAGTTTAACTTTATCACCAGCATGTTTACTTGCGACATAACTTTGTAAATCATTGGGTTTGTAAACTTCTTTTCCGTCAATTGAAAGTATAACATCGCCTTCTTCAATCCCTGCATCTTTTGCAGCACCACCTTCGACTAAACTTTCAACAATCACACCTTGAGTTTTTTCAAGTCCAAGCGCTTTTGCAGTTGCATTATCAACCTCTCTTATTTGAACTCCAATGTAACCTCGTTTAACTTTTCCAAAATCTATAAGATCTTTTGCAACTGTTTTAACAATATTAACTGGAATTGCAAATCCGTAACCCTGATAATAACCAGTCCGTGATGCAATTGCTGTATTTATTCCAATTACTGCCCCATTTAAATCAACAAGTGCACCACCCGAATTCCCTGGATTAATGGCAGCATCAGTCTGTATAAAATCTTCAATTCCATAAGAATCCTGAATTAATCTCAATCCACCTCTTCCAATTGCCGAAACAATTCCAGCAGTAACTGTTGAAGTCAATCCAAGAGGATTACCAATTGCTAAAACCCATTGACCAACTTTTACATCATCAGAATTTCCGAGATAGGCAGGTGTTAGATTTTTTGCATCGATTTTAATTACAGCTAAGTCTGTTAATGGATCTGTTCCTACTAATTCAGCTGTAAATTTCCTTTTGTCATTTAAGATTACACTAATTGACTTTGCATCATTTACAACATGGTTATTTGTCACAATATATCCATCAGAAGAAATAATCACACCCGAGCCAGTTCCAACTTGCGGTTGCTTGGGCAAATCTTTAAAGAATGGAAAATCCTTGAAAAATTCATGTTCGGGCATATCAACTATATCAGCACTTGTTTTAGTTTCAATATAAACTACAGTTGGTGTGACTGCTTCAGCAACTTTTATAAATGCTTCGTTTAATTTCTGAACATCCTGATTGACATTTACTAAAGGATTAGGAGAACCAATTTGTGAGAGACCATAACCAGGTTTAACCCAATTAAAACCTGTTGCAAGAATTACTCCAAAAACTACACCCATCAAAATCAGTGAGAGTGTAGCGAAAATTTTTTTCTTTTCCATTTTTTCTCCTTAATTTTTTTGACGTTTTTACTTTAATATTTCCGTCAAAGTTTCAAAAAAGTTCTAAAGATTTTATCTTTTTAATTTCTTCAACATGAAATTTCAAATATTCAAGAACTGGTAAAAATAAATGTTTAAAACTTTCCTCATTCATCAGTTTTAATTGTTGAATTCTCTTCTGTAAAAACAGCATCATGACTTTTTTAGTTTCAACGTCCAGATTTATTTGCGAGTTTTGAGAATTTCCACATTCAAAACACACAAGTCCATAATTTCTTGTAAAAACAAACTTTAGAGCTTCGATTTCGATTTCTTTATTGCAAAGTGGACAAAAGCCGGTATAAATTGGATAACCAGAAATTTCACAAAGTGAAATTAGAAATTCGTTTAATACTAGATAATTTGATTCACTGCCTTCATCGAGTTTTTTTAATTCATTTAAAACTAAATTAAATAGCTCTTCATTCGATTGGCCTTCTGTTGAAAAAATATCAATTAATTCAATAATAAAATAAGCTACTTTAATTTTCTCAAAATCGGATTTTATATTCGAGTAGTTTTCAATGAAATCAGCGGATGAAATGTACTGTAAATCTCGAGTAGGTTTATCGTAATAAACAAATTCAATCAGATTAATGGGATCGAGTACCGCCGAAATTTTGCTTTTCGGTGTCCTTACTCCTTTTGCAATTAAATTTAATTTACCAGCCTTTTTGGAGAAAATGGTAATTAACTTACTTGTCTCTCGGTATTTTCTTTTCTTTAGAACAAATCCCTTGTCCTTTAATATTTTGGTCATCTCGAAAAATTGAATGGTGGTAAAAAAACTTTTTCCTCAGTTATAATCGCAGATATTAATTCACATGGAGTTAAATCAAAAGCAAAATTTAGAGCATCGATTTTTGTCTGAATAATTTTATTATTACCGAATGAAAGCAATTCGTCAGGATTTCTTTCTTCAATAATGATTTCACTGCCAGAAGAAATATTCTTATCTATTGAAGTTGATGGTGCAGTAACAAAAAATGGAATAGAATGAAATTTTGAGTTAACCGCGAGTGAATATGTTCCAATTTTATTTGCGGTATCTCCGTTTGAAGCAATTCTATCAGCACCAACTATTACAAAATCGACTAACTTTTTTTGCATCAAAAATGCAGCTGTTGAGTCAGTAATTATTTTATAATTTATGTTTTTCTTTTTCAGTTCAAATGAGGTTAATCTCAATCCTTGCAGCAATGGTCTTGCCTCGCAAGCATAGACAATCTCAACCAGATTATTTTTCGAAAGTTCTGAAATTATTCCAAATGCAGTTCCAATCCCACCAGTTGCAAGTGAACCTGTATTGCAATGAGTTAAAATTCTAACTTTATTTTTAAAATTTTTGGTTATAAAATCAAAACCATTCTTTGCGATGCAATTGCAATAATCAATATCCTTTTGATGGAAATTAAGAGCGAATTTTAGAAGTGCATCATAATTTTGGTTCTTCGGTGATTCATAAAAAAAATCTTTTGCTTTATTTAGGGCAGTAAAAAGATTTACTGCAGTTGGTCGAGTTCTTTTCAATCTTTCGAAAGCAATATCAAAATCGGCAATGGATTTTTTTACTGCTAATGCTAAAGCATAAAGTGCAGCAATTCCAATTAATGGAGCCCCTCGAATTTCGAGTCTTTCAATTGCTTCTGCAATTCTTTCATAATTATCAGTTGAGATGTAAACTTCTTCATCGGGAAGTCTTGTTTGATCAATAAAGATTAATTCATCATTTTCAAATTTTAATGAATAGAATTCCAATTTATTCCTCAAAATGAGTTATCTGAAAGAATTGATTAAAGCGATCTTTTATTTTCAAATAATTCAAATCGAGCAAGCCCTCAACGCTAAATTTTTCTACACAAAACGAAGCGAGCACACTTCCATAGATTATTGCTTTTTTTAATTCTTCATCATTTATTGAATTGACTTTTGAAAGATAACCAACCAATCCGCCGGCAAAAGTGTCTCCAGCACCGGTTGGATCATTGATGTTTTCAAGTGGATAAGCTGGTGCTGTAAAAATTGTATCTTTCGTTATTAGTAAAGCACCGTGTTCACCTTTTTTAATGACAAGTTTTTTTGGACCCATTTTTAAAATTATTTTGGCTGCATAAATCAAATTTGGATGATTTGCTAACAATCGAGCCTCTGAATCATTTACAATAAGCATATCAACTTTTTTCAAAAGCTCACGTAAGGCTTCGTTTTTTCTTTCAATCCAGTAATTCATCGTATCGCAAACAATAAATCTGGGATTATAAAGTTGATTTAGAACATTCATCTGTAGTTCAGGATCAATGTTGCCCAGGATAATAAATTTACTATCCTTATAATTTTCTGGAATAATTGGATTAAAATCTTTAAATACATTAAGTTCTGTAAATAATGTATCTCTTGAATTCATATCATAGTCATACTTTCCAGCCCATCGAAAAGTTTTTCCACCCTTGACAATTTGAAGTCCTTCAAGATCAATATTATGATCGCGCAAAAGCTGAATATATTTTTCAGGAAAATCTTCGCCAACTACACCAACTAAATTTACAATTGGACAGAAATAAGAAGCGGCAAGAGAGATGTAAACTGCTGAGCCACCAAGCGATCCTTCTACTTTTGCAAATGGTGTCTCGATTGTATCAAGTCCGAGTGAACCAACAACTAAAATTGACAATTTTACCTCACTATTTGTTTAAGTTCAGATACAAATTTAAGTTAATTTGAATTTATTTATTAAGAACTTTACTATTCTCGATAAAATGAAATTTGTCTGAAATATTATAGCTTTCGATGAGAAAATGAAGCGTGATTTAATTTGTTAAAAATTAAATTTATAAAATTTATCGAGCCTCTGATTGTTATCATCTCACAATTTCAGCCTTTGACTTTCAATACAGACCATTCCATTGATCCCGTAAAGCTAAATGAAAAATTATTATTCAATTAATTAATTAATTAAAGTATCTTAATTAATTTCTCTTTAGAATTAAACCAGTAATCATTTATTAATCTTATCGATTTTTTTTGTCCTTCCCAGTTAAGAAGTTTTTCTGCTTCTTCAAAATCACACCACTTAAACTCAGAATGTTCTTTGGAAATTTTCACATCGGAATTTTCTTTCACACTACAAACAAAAACTGGAATCATACACACTTCATCTGATTCAAATAAATAGACAGAATTAACAATTGGAACTGAATATAATTCTTCCGGTGTAAGTCCGGTTTCTTCTTTTAATTCTCTTAAAGCAGCCTCAAAAGCCTTCTCTCCATCTTTAATTTTTCCAGTCACCATCTGCCAAATGTTAGGATATTTTTCATCAGATGATCTTTTAAGCAAGAGAAATTTAAGTTTATTGTTTTCAATTTTCATTATATGAATTTCAATGTAAGTCGAAACTACTTTGGTCATAATCACCTCAAAAGTATGCTCTTATTTCAGCGGTTGCAGTATGAATAGGATTGTTATTACCCTGAACCCGTCCATTATAAACTACATTTGTCTGAAAATTATTTGCAATTTGATAATCAAAACTAAATTGCCAGATATAGTTTTTACCAATCATATAACCTCGAGTCAACTCAAATGGAATATATGTGAGCGTTTGATTTGAGATCATTTCCATTCTTTCAAAACTCAAATTTATTTTTCCTTTCATAGAATACATAATCGTTAAAGTTAATTCTTGCGCGTTAAAATCGACTACGATTGGAATTTGGGGGTAAAAATCTTTTGATTGACCAATCTCAAACTTGAAACCAGCCTCAATATTATTGTATGGATAATAAAAAAGCTTAGAAGTAAAAGTTGTTTGTTTAATGAGAAAATTTCGAACACTGAAGGCAGTTGAGCTCAAATTATTTTTTGAAATATTAATCTCACTCTGATTAGCAAACTCTTTTACAAATTTCCATCTCAATTGAATAATCTTTTCTTGCTGAAATCTTCTTTCATCAGTCAAACTAAAACGGGAGAAACCTCTTCTTTCAATTAATCTAAACAGCATACAAAAATCAGGGTTATACTCAAATAAATTTATATCTTGTTGAATCAAATTATTCCCACGAATTGTTGTTGATTTCTTCTGAAAAGTTTTAATTCTAATTAAGTAAACATTTGATTCCTTCGGGTCTGTGCTGTTTTCTTCTACTCTCAAATAAGTTTCTGTTGAAAATGGTTTTAAATATCTCTGAATATTTTGATCAATCAATAAATTTCTAAAATCAAACTTAAATCTTGCGCTCGCTTTTAGATCAATGACGGGAAAAAGTTCGTCTGTTGGATAAGTAGTTAAAATATAATCACCTTCAAATTTGGTAGGTTCAAATTCAAACTCATCAGCAATTCCGTTACCATTCAAATCACCTTTATAAATATATTGTCCAGTCCCTTTTGGAACTCTTAAGAAAACTCTTTCAAGCTTTGCAGATCTTTGAGAAGATGCTTCATAATACAAATCAGTCTGGAAAAATCTTTGAAAGAAAATTCCTCTTGCCAGATATTTAACTGCAAGAGATTGATTGTTTAATCGTCCAAGAGATTTAAATTGTTCAGAATATTTTTTCTGTCTAAATGCCAGATCTATTGACGAATTTACATTTGAAATATTCTTAAGTCTTAAATTAAGTTGATAATTGTAACTATTTGCTTCCGTTTCAATCTTATTATGAAGAGGTAATAAATCTTTTCTGAAATTAAACGCAGAATTAAAATCAATATATTTTACGAAAGCAGAATTCAATCCAAAAGTCAAATCATAAAATCTGAAACTTGTAATCAAAAGAGAATCATTTGTAACTCTATCAAACTTATTTTCAATTTCAAGTTTTAAATATGGAGTAAATTCTTGAAAATTATATTTAAGATTAAAAAAGTTTTTCTGATAATTTGAATTAAGCTGACTTGATCTGGTATTTAACCCCGAAAAAAAGTAATTCAGCTCAAATCTTTCGAATAATTCGGAGTTGATAGTTGTTGTAAAACGATTGCTTAAGAAATCATTTCCTCTTTTCAATTTGCCATAAGAAAATCTTGAATCAAATTTTTGTTTAAAGAATCTAAAATTCAACTCTCTCAAAAATTCATCTGAATTTTGACTGGTTAAAATTAAATTCCAATTTCGTTCATATTCAACTTCATAAATTCTTGTTAAAGGCGAGAATGTACTTTCTGTTTTTCTCTCAAGATAAGTTGCTGAAATATTTCCATCAAAAAATGAAGAGAGATTTATGTTCAATGAATCAAGTGATAATTTGTAATTATAAGCTTTGCCTTTGTTCTTATTATCATCAATTAGTGAAAAACGATTTCGATCAAAAGATGATATTGATAATTCTCCCTCTGCAATAAAATATTTTGAAAGAAATAATTTTGAATAAAAATTCCCAATTTGCTTCAGCTCGGGCATTGGAAGAAGAATTAAAGGTGCATAGTTGCCGTTGTTCGGTCCGACATATTTAAACCTGCCTAAGCCTAAGCGTACATAATCTCCTTTACCTTCTCCAATGTATGAAAAACTAACATTATAAAATGCCGAGTCAGAACCAGGATTGAATTCAAAAAAACTATAACTTTGACCAGCAATCAATGTATCTCGCAAACGATAAACTCCAGCAGGTTTTCCGGTCGTATCGTAACCAACAAATTTCACACCACTTTTTGAAGCTGCCAATCTATCGTTACCGCTTTGGGCTAGTATTCTTTTATCATCCTCTGATAATGAGACATCAATAGGTAAATCTTGATTGTCACCTTCCCTGAAATAGCTGAAACCAATTTGAAATTTATCTGACAAAACGGATCCATTCACAACTGAACCAAAAAAATTTCTTTCATATTTTCGATCTGAATATTCGAAATCAACTTTTATTCTCGATGCGCCAGTGATGACATTTCTTGGAGTAAAGAAAATTTCTCCCGTTGAATAATCAATTGTGTAATCATAATTTTCACCTCTAATTTTTTCTTCACCGTTGATATAAACTTTTTCAGTTCCAGCCAGGACAATAATATCTCTTTCGTTATTTTCACCAGTTAACCTGTAAGGACCCTGGACACCATCAATTCCATTGAATTGCTGTGATTTAAATTTTCCTTTAGCACTTGCATAAGAAACATTTGCAAAATTTTTCTGATTAAGGAAAGTAGTTGAAGTCAGACCTTGAAGCTTTTTATCAACAACACCGAACATTCCGACTTTTTGAGTGTATTGAAAGTCTCCAAAAATTGCCTGAGCATTTTTATGTTTTAATTCAATATAAACTTTATCAATTTCTTGTAAACTTCTTGTGTTTCCTTCTGGTTGAATAGGGGAACTTTGATCTGAAAGAACGGCTGTAACTTCTACATCATCACTAAGTTGTCCCGCAAGTTGAAGTCTTAATCCTGAATTGAGTGTAAAATCTTTATTTGAACCAACTGAAAATCCACGAGTTAATACTCCGCTTCTTTCAATCTTTGAACCAAAAATATCATCAGTAAGATTTTGTGAATGAGTTTTTTTGATTGTAGTGAATTGTTGTTTTGTCGTTGTATCGCGAAAAACTTGTGGTTGGTTTTTTCTAATAAGCTCTCGTTTTATTGGAAATGCTTTATATGAAATAACTAATTCTTCGCCAATCAATTCATCATTTTTAAAATGAACAATTTGATTTATTTTATCAAAAACAAACTCATCATATTGAAGTTCTTTTGAATTTACTGTTAATGCAAAGATTGAATCCACAGGAAATTGAAGATCAATTAAAATAATTTTTGTTGATTTGATACGGAGAGTATCAGTGAATACATTATTTGCAAGCTGAGCAAGTAAGACATTTGAATTTCCAGAAAGAAACAGGCAAGTAAAAATTATTTTGTAATAAAATGCAATTTTTAGTTTCATTTTTCAAAAATATAAACAAGGTAGAAAAATTTGCCTGTTCCCTCTTTAACTAATTCGACTTTATTACAATTATTTTTGAACCAATTACTTCTTTTACTTTGATCTCTTCATCTTTCTGGATGAACTCGCCTTCAGAAACAACATCATATCTTTTTCCATCGATCAGAGCAATACCCGCGGGTCTTAGTAACGAAAGTGCTCTCCCTTTTTTACCAATTAGATGGGATAAATCTGGATTTGAAACAAAACCTTCTTTTTGATTTTCAGTAGTTGAAAGTACTAATCTGCTCCAGATGGGTATTCCTGGTAAAAATTTCCATAAAATGAAAAGAACGATGATAGATGCAACAAGTGAAGCAGCAAGCTGGATAAGCGCATTTGATATTTCATTTTCAGTAACAATTGGAAATTCTCCAATCATGCTAAAGAAAATTGAACCAATCATCATAATTATTCCAAGAATTCCAACAAAACCAAAACCGGGTATGTAAAAAATTTCAATTAGAAGTAAAACAAGTCCAATAATGAAAACCAAAATCTCCCATATATTTGCTAATTGCAGTATATAACCCGTTCCAAAAAATAGTGCAAGTGAAATCAAACCAATTGTTCCAGCAATTCCCCAACCTGGAGTTTTTATTTCTGTTAATAAACCAAGAATGCCAAGCATAATTAAAATTCCACTTACAATTGGATTACTTAAAAAGCGAACAACTTTTTCTGCCCAGTTAATTTCTACTGTTATTAATTCTGAATCTTGGAGATTAAAATGAGAAAGCAACTCATCGAGATTGGAAGCAACAAAATCACAGTAACCAACTTTAAGAGCTTCTTCTGTAGTAAGAGTTAAGAGTTTTGTAGAGTCATCAAGCTCAGAAAAATCTTTAACTACAATTCTCTCATCCACCATTGCTTCTGCAATATCTGCTCTTCTTCCATTTCTCTCAGCTGTTGATCTCATTTCAGATCGCATATAAGATTGATATTTCTCAGATGCTTTTTCACCAGCCTGATCAACAACAGTTGTTGCACCTAATGTTGAGCCGGGAGTCATAACAATTTTTTTGGCTGAAATCGAGATTAATGCCCCTGCAGAAATTGCTCTTTTATCGATGAAAGCGATTGTTAAGATTTTGGAGTTGATGATAGCGTCACGGATCTGAGTTGCCGCATCGACCCTTCCGCCAAATGTATTCACTTTTAAGATTATTGCCACTGCATTGTTTTTTTCAGCCTCTTCGATAACCCGCTGCACATATGGTGCAAGTCCGAGATCAATATCACCGCTGATGTCAATCAAATAAACTTTCTTTTTTCCTTCAGCATAAGAAATCGAAATGCTCAAGAGTGAATAAATGATAATTGAAAAAATATTTTTCCACATAGATTAACCTTTAATTACACCAATTGGTTTTAGCTTTGCGACCTTTCTGGAAATTCCGGCTTGATGAACAACTTCAACGACTTGAGATACATTTTTATAAGCTTCAGGAATTTCTTCGGTAATACCGGATTTAGTTGTTGCCTGGATATAAACTCCTCTCTCACGCAATTTGTTTACAGCTTCATCAGCCGACATCATTTTTTTTGCTTTATGTCTTGAAAGAGTTCTACCAGCACCGTGACAGGTCGAACCAAAAGTTTCTTCCATTGCTTTTTCTGTTCCTACCAAAACATAAGAATATGTTCCCATACTTCCTGGAATTATGACTGGTTGACCTATTTCACGATAAACTTCGGGCAAAGCAGGATGTCCTTTAGGGAATGCTCGCGTTGCACCTTTACGATGGACAAGGACGGTCATCTTTTTCCCGTAAACATTGTGTTCTTCAATTTTTGCAATGTTATGACAAACATCGTAAACAATTCGAACTTTATCAGTCTTGAATAATCTCTTAAAAACATTTCGAACATTGAAGGTAATTAATTGACGATTATTAAATGCAAAATTCGCAGCTGAAGCCATTGCCTGAAGATATCTTTTTCCTTCTTTTGAATCGATTGGTACACAAGCAAGCTCTCGATCAGGAACTTTTATTCCATAATTTTTCATTGCAGCGTCCATCTCTTTCAAATAATCTGTACAAACCTGGTGACCAAGTCCACGCGAACCTGTATGAATCAAAATAACAACTTGATTTTTATGAAGCCCAAATCCTTTAGCAGTTTCTTCATCAAAAATTTCTTGAACAATTTGGACTTCAGCGAAATGATTTCCACTGCCTAAAGTTCCAAGTTGATCTCTTCCTCGTTCTTTAGCCTTGTTCGAAACCATATCAGGATTTGCATTGGGAAGTCGTCCATTTTCTTCAATAAATTCTTTATCCTCTGGTCTGGCAAACTTATTTTGAATTGCCCAATCGATTCCCAACTTCATTACTTCATCAAGTTCGGGATAACTTAATTTTAAGTCACCACCTCGTCCGGTTCCTGAAGGAATTTCGTGAAAGAGTTGCTTAACGAGTTCTTCAATTTTCGATTTTACATCATCAAATTCAAGATCAGTTGCGAGCAAACGAACACCACAATTTATATCATAACCAATTCCACCTGGCGAGACAACACCTTCTTTCAAATCAACAGCAGCAACACCACCTATTGCAAAACCATAACCCTGATGAGCATCAGGCATTCCAAGTGAATAACCAACAATTCCTGGCAAAGAAGCTGTATTTGCAATCTGCTCAATTGTTTTATCATTTTTTATTGCTTCAAGTAAAGTTTCGTCTGCGTAAATGATTCCGTCAACTCTCATAAATGGAAAGTTTGATTTTGGAATTCGGTATTTATAATCAGTCAATTTTTCGATTATCATATGTCAACAAAGAATTTAATTTTTACCTGATTTTCATTTTCATTTATTTCTAATTGATGAAAAGTAACAGCTTTCACATAAAGATGAATAGGATAATTCTTAAAGTCAAATTGAAATGGCTTGTATTTTAATTTCACTTCATTAATACTCAATTCAAAAATTTCAGGTTTCAAAGGAATAATTTTTTTTGTATCAATTAAATATAAAATTTCATTCAAAGTATCGACCAGTAGACTTTCCCTATCGAAGCTTGAAATTTCCATAATTTCAGAATTTGCATTACAATCAAAATCTTTAAATGACTTTCCAAAAATAATTTCAAGCAAAGCGAAAATTGCCTCAATGAATGCATCTTTAAAGCTTGAAGCCTGAACTTCTACTCCAATATCAGCCGTATGGTCAAGAAATATATAAACCATAACTTAATTCATCTGGAATTTTTTAAAAATAAAAAAGCCGAGAAAACTCCCGGCTAATGAAAGAAAAATTTTAGATTAATCTTTTAGAACCGTTGCAACTGCTGATTTTTCAAACTTAAGTTTTACATTCTCAGCAACTTGCACTATAACAGTCCTATCGTCAATTTGAGTGATAGTGCCGTAAATTCCGCTGGACATAACGACTTTATCACCTTTTTTCAATTCACTAAGCATTTTTTCTCTTTCTTTCATTCTTTTCTGCTGCGGTCTAATCATCAAAAAGTACATAATTAAAAAAATCGCAGCAAACATTATGAGAGTGCTTAACATACTTGCACCTGGATCCTGTCCGGGCTGTGGAGCGAATAATAAAATTGAGTTAATCAATGATTTCCTCCTTGTTTATTGTTAGTTTTTGTGAAATTTTTTCAACTTTTTCTTTTTTCCATTCTGAGAATTTG
Organism: Ignavibacteria bacterium; assembly: GCA_049699815.1. Classification (GTDB taxonomy): domain Bacteria; phylum Bacteroidota; class Ignavibacteria; order Ch128b; family Ch128b; genus Ch128b. Next base: position 11,793 of record JBNAWO010000066.1, read on the forward strand.
TCTTCCAGAATCATTTTGCGTGCTTCTGACATCAAATTTAAGTAAAATCTAAGATTATGAATAGAAGCCAATTGTAGTGCAAGAATTTCTTTGGCAATAAATAAATGTCTTAAATAAGCACGAGTAAAATTTCTACAGGTATAGCAGTCACATTCATCATCTATTGGGAGAGGATCATCTTTGAATTGACTATTTTTTATTGAAAGAATGCCTTTGCTGGTGAAAAGATATGCATTTCTTCCATTTCGTGTTGGCATTACACAATCAAACATATCAACACCGCGTTCAATAGCTTCAAGTAAATTTTCCGGTCGACCAACCCCCATTAAATATCTCGGCTTGTTTTGTGGAAGCAAATCGGTTGTAAAATCTGTGATCTCATACATTTCCTCCTTAGATTCCCCAACGGCAAGTCCACCAATTGCAAATCCATCAAAGTCAATTTGAATTAAATCTTCCGCAGAAATTTTTCTTAAATCTTTAAATATGCTTCCCTGAACAATTCCAAATAAAAATTGTTTATGAGTGTAAATTGGAACATTAGAATGAAAATGATTAAAAGCTCTCTTTGCCCATTTTGAAGTCAATTCAATTGATTTTTTTACATACTCATATTTTGCTGGATAACCAACACATTCATCCAGAACCATCATTATATCTGAACCAATTGATCTTTGAATATCTATAACTTTTTCGGGAGAGAAAAAATGCAAAGAGCCATCAATGTGAGATTTAAACTCGACACCATCTTCACGAATCTTTCTAAGTTCAGACAAACTATAAATTTGAAATCCGCCACTATCTGTGAGAATGGGTTTAGACCAGTTAATAAATTTGTGTAGTCCACCAAATTTTTCTAAAATTTCTGTTCCTGGTCTTAAGTAGATATGATAAGTATTACCAAGAATTATTTGCGTTCCAATTTCTTCAAGTTCTCGATGCTCAACAGCTTTAATTGCTCCTTGTGTTCCAACAGGCATAAAGATTGGAGTTAATACATCTCCGTGAGATGTATGAATAATTCCTGCTCGTGCTTTAGAGTTTTTATCTGTCTTTAATAATTCGAAAAACATTACATCTCGTCTCGCTTTAATTCTATTAATCGTATAAGTTCAATTTTATTTGGCGTTGCTTTAATTATTGTGATCTTAAAATTGTCAAGAATGAATTCTTCACCTTCTTGTGGAATTCTTCCTAAGCGGTTAATAATATAACCACCGATTGTTTCATACTTCCC
>JBNAWO010000067.1:0-8607 GCA_049699815.1 Ignavibacteria bacterium
TGACTACTCAGTCTATGTCTATTATTTTATACGGGGGTTCGGAACATTTTGTAGGGATATTCTTACAAAAATATTTTATTTAAAAACTTTTCTCATTTTCTAAAATAACAAGGTTAAATTTTTAAATAGAAAGGATAATTAAATTTCCCAAATAATTTAATCGAAATTTTTTAGATTACTCATATCGCAAGGCATCAATAGGGTCTAAGTTTGCAGCTTTATAAGCTGGATAAGTCCCAAATAATATTCCAACTAAAATGCAGAGAAATATTCCAAAACTAATCCAGAAAATTGGGATTGTAAATACTCCACCAATAAAAGAAGCTGCTAAATTTCCAGCAGTAATTCCAAGAATGATTCCAATCATTCCACCAGTAAGGCAGAGAATAATAGCCTCAACAAGGAATTGCAATAAAATATCTTTTTTAGTTGCACCGACAGATTTTCTGATACCAATTTCTTTTGTTCTTTCTGTTACTGAGACTAACATAATATTCATTATACCAATACCAGCAGCGATTAATGCAATTGCTGCAACTGCGAAGACACCAATTTTTACACCACCGGTAACTTCATTTACCTGTTCAATTAAAGATTCATTGGAGAAAACATAAAAATCATCTTCTTCGCCGGGATTTAATTTTCTAACAACTCTAAAATACCCGATCGCTTTATCAATAGTCTCATTATATTTTTCTTTTGATTCTGCCATTAAAGTGATGTTGATGCTTCCACCCCAACCAAAAGGATCAACCTGACCAAAAAATTTATTAAAAGTTGAAAGTGGAATTAAAATGAAATTATCTCTGCTTTGTCCAAAGACGCTACCCTGTTTTCCGAGAACTCCAATAACTTCAAATTTTTTTCCTGAAATAGAAATTTCTTTTCCGATAGGGTCAACATTTGGATAAAGTTTATTAACAATATCCATCCCAATAACTGCCACATTGGTAGAATAATTTAAGTCAAGAGAATTAATAGCTCTACCTGATTCAATTGACCAGTTATTTGTGTACATAGCTTCAGGGGTAATTCCACCGATAGGAATATTGGGATTTGTTTCACGGTTAAGAAACTTAGCAGTTTGGCCAAACTTCCATCTTTCAGCGGCAACATATCTAGCTTCTTTCATTAATTGAGCAAATCTTACATATTCTTCATAAGTGATATTTCTTCTTTTAGCATACTTAGCTCTTTCCTTAGGGTCACCACTTCGAAAAGCGGGCAGCTTTTGAATCTGAAATGTGTTTGTTCCGAGTTGACTCAATCCACTTTCAATACTTGCTTGCATAATTGTGACAATTGTCATAATAGCAATGATGGAGAAGATTCCAACGACAATGCCCAGAATAGTTAGAAATGCTCGAAGTTTATTTGCTTTAAGTGAATAAAAAGATTGTTTAAGAATTTCGGAGTAATCCATAATCATTCATACCTTAATGATTCAACAGGGTCCAGCTTTGCAGCAGAATATGCAGGAGCCAGACCTGAAACAATACCAGTTAAAAATGAAACTAAAATTGCAATAAAGATAGTAGAGATTTGAATTGAAGTAGGAACAAATTGATTAATAACATAGCTCAAGATTATAGCAATCGATAAACCAATCATTCCACCAATCATACTGATGGTAGAAGCTTCCATTAAAAATTGTGTAAGAATAATTTTTCTAGTTGCACCAATTGCTTTGCGAATACCAATCTCACGAGTTCGTTCTTTTACAGAAACGAACATAATGTTCATAATTCCAATTGCACCGACGAAGAGAGAGAGACCCGTAATAAATAATCCACCAATTTTAATTACACCGACGGTTTGATCATAAATTAGAGTTAAACCTTCCTGTTGATTTATTGAGAAGTTTGCAGGTTCATAGGATTTTAATTTTCTCACCTGCCTCATAACCTGTTCAGCTTCAATTTTAGTTTCTTCAAGGAGTTGAGAATTGGGAGCTCTAACGACAATTGTGATAGATCGCCTTGTACCGCCAAAATGTTTGAAGAGAGATTTTATCGGGATATAAATTTGTTTATCGGGATTGAAAGAGCCGAGTAAAGTGCTGCCCTGTTTATTTAATATACCAACAACATAATAAGTATGACCGCCGATTTTAACTGTCAATCCAATAGGATCTAGATTTGGGAATAAATTTTCAGCGAGTTCAAAACCTAAAACGGCAACATTTCGTCCACCTTCGCTTTCTATTTCAGTAAAAAATCTGCCAGATTTAAAGGTGAAATTTGTAGTAGCCAAAAACTCGTTTGTTGAACCAGTGATAAAAATTGATTCTGCAGTTTTTTCTCTAAACTTTACATTACGAACAGTAAATACCTCAGGTGCGACTGCAATTGGTAGCTTTACGAGTGATTTAAATTTAAGATAATCTTCATAGGTGATATTTGGTCTGTTTCTCATTTTCCAGAATTCTTCATTGCTGAACCAAGCAAATTTGTCAATGTAAAGTACATCTGAACCTAATGAACTAATTCCTTGTTGAAATGAATTATCTACACCTTTAATTGCAGTAGACATTAGGACTACCGAGCAGACACCAATTACAATACCAAGGGTGGTTAAAAATGATCTCATTTTGTTTGCAATAATTGCATTGAAAGAAATAAGAAAATTTTCTTTAAGGTAATTAAACATTCTTACACCTTATTATAAACTTTTCTGTTATTGACAAATTCGTCAGCTTCGATCATACCATCACGGATTCTAATAATTCTTTTTGCGTGTTCGGCAATGTATTCTTCGTGAGTTACTAAAATTATTGTATTTCCCTTTTTATGAAGTTCTTCGAAGAGCTGCATAATTTCTTCACCAGTTTTTGAATCGAGATTACCGGTTGGTTCATCCGCCAGAATGATAGATGGATTATTGATTAAAGCACGAGCAATAGCAACTCTCTGTCTTTGTCCTCCACTTAATTCGTTAGGTTTATGATGAACTCGATCGGCGAGTCCAACACTTTCGAGTGCCTGCAAGGCTCTTCTTTTTCTTTCATCGGCCGGGACATTAGCGTAAATTAAAGGAAGTTCTACATTATGGAGAGCATTTGATCGAGGAATTAAATTAAAAGTCTGAAAAACAAAACCAATTTCTTTGTTCCGAATTCGTGCAAGTTCATTATCATCCATATCGCCAACATTAATTCCATTGAATAAGTAAATACCAGTAGTTGGAGTATCGAGGCAACCAATGATATTCATCAAAGTTGATTTACCGGAACCTGAAGGACCCATTACGGCAATATATTCATTCTTTCTGACGGTTAAAGATATACCTCTTAAAGCGTGAACTTCTTCCAGCCCAACAATATAGGTCTTTGTAATATTTTTCATTTCAATAATTACAGGATTTTTATCATCCATATTAACAACCTGTTATTTAGAAGCTTTTAATGATTTTTTATTTTCTACACGAACCTTAGAACCATCTTTCAAATCACGACTGATGGCTCGGTAACTTCCAGTTACTACTTCTTCCCCACCTTTCAATCCTTCAATAATTTCGATGTAGGTATCATCGCTAATTCCGGTTTTAACTTTCACAAACTTTGCTTTATTGTTTTCGACGATAAAAACACCTTCAAGCGCTTTTAGATCTGCTTCTTCTTTTTTCTTTTCAATGGTAATCATTCCTTCTTCATCAGAATTTTCATTTTCTTTTGAAATTGCTTCTTTTCCTCTTATTGTGACTGATTGGATTGGCACGGCCACAACATTTGTTCGAGTATCGGTCATAATCTCAGCATTGCAGGACATCCCCGGTTTCAAATCGACATTTGAGTCTAAAATTCTAATTTTGATTTCGAAGTTTACAACTTCTTCTTGAGTGCCCAATCCTTTTGATTTTGCTGTATTTCCAATTTCATAAACAACACCTTTAAATACTTTTCCGGGGAAAGCATCAACTTTAATTTTTGCAGTATCTCCAATTGAAACTAAAACAACATCATTTTCATCGACATCAACAACAGCAACCATTTTTGAGAGATCGGCTATTGTCATCAAATTAGAACCTTGAGTAAATCCTGTCCCTAAAACTCTTTCACCAGCTTTAACATTTAATTGACTGACAACTCCATCCATTGGAGAAGTGATAACAGTTTTTGCAAGATTTTCATTTGCTTCCTTAACAGCAGCTTCCATTTGTTGTACGGAAGATTCGGCAGCTAAAACCTGAGCTCGAGCGGTTTCATATTGGGCTTTGATAGCTTCGAGTTCAGCTTCGCTAGATAATCCTTTTTTAAATAGTTCAAGAGTTCTGTTATAATCTGATTCAATTTTTTGAAGTTGAATTTTTTGTATAGAAAGGCTTGCTTTAGCCGATTGAAGATTTGCAACTGCCCTATCTCGTTGAGCGATATATTGATCTTGTTTGATTTTAAGTAGAATATCTCCCTTTTTTACTTGTTGCCCTTCTTTGACTGGCAAATAAACAATTTCTCCAGAGACTTCGGGAGTGATGACGACTTTAAATTCTGGATCTATTTTTCCAGTAGCAATGACAGTCTGAGTGATATCTCTCTTACCGACAATTTCAGTCTGAACAATTATAATCTCTTCTTTTTTCGTTCCCAGGATAGCAAGAACAATAAACACAACGAGAAGAAAACCAATAGCAGACAGAACAATTATTTTTTTACGATTTTTCTTTTTGTTATTTGCAGACATATTTGTTTTGACTCCTAAAATTTTTAATACCTGTATTCAAGAGTTCCAAGTAAATATTCCATTTGTTTTTTAGTAATTAAATAGTCAAAGGCGGAATTAATTAATTCTGTTTGAGCTTGAACGTACTGAGAATTTGCAATCAATAAATTTAAGAGTGTATTTGCACCGAGTTGATATTTTTCTTCGTTAATTTTTTTATTTTCAGATGCAGCTAAGACATTCTTATTATTAACTTCTAGTTTTTTCTTTGAAGCATCTAAATCGAGAATGGATTTTTTAAGATTGACTATAATTGTTCTTTCCATTTCATCAAGAGAGAGTTGAGCGTTTTTCAGATTAACTTCAGCAAACTGAACACGATTAGAAATTGACCATCCATTGAAAATTGGAATGCTCAGGGAAAGTCCAGCTACATAAGTTCTTGATTTAACAATATCGCTTAGTCTATTTGATCTTGTAGATGCAGATACAGAAGCAGTCAGTCTTGGGAAATGTCCTCCTCGAGCAATTGCTATGTTATATTTGTTTGCATCGATTTCGAGTTGCTTTGCCAAATAATCGAAACGATTTTCGAGGGCATTCTTAACCAGCTCAGAAAATTGCAAATGTAATTCGTCAAGTTTTTCGCTCTGAAGTTCGTTAATTAAAATTTGAATATTAATGTCTTGAACATCGTATGGCAATGAAACATCCAGACTCAAGTAAGAGAGCAAATCGTTCTTAGCGATTTCGTAATTATTTTTTGCTTGAATTTGTAGGAGTTCAGCATTTCCATAGTTTACCTGTTGTTGATAAACATCAGCAAGTGTAACCTGCCCAAGTTTATTTCTTTCGATAATTGTTTCGAGACTTTTCTTATTCCACTTTAAATTTTCTTCCTGAACATCTAAAAGTTTTTTTGCTTTCAGAACTGATACATATTTGAAAATTGTTTGAAAGACGATGTCCTGTTTTAATCTCAAGAGTTTGTATTTGCTTGCTTCATAATTAGCTTTAGATTGACTGATAGAATAGAAATTTGAAAGTCCATCAAAAAGGGTAAGACTTGAAGATAATGCGGCAGTGTAAGATCGTGATTCAGTTTTTGTTGGTGGTAGAGGAATTGTAAACGAGCCAAAAGTCAGAACCCCACCTTCGTCTTCGGATCTTGTCCAGTTGAAGCCTGCGCTCGCATTTAATGAAGGGATTAAGTTACCATATGAAAGTAAAACTTCAGATTTACTTAACTCAAGTGAATTCTCGGTTTGCTTAATCAACACATTCTTTTGAAGAGCGATTTTTATTGCATCTTCAAGTGAGAGAATTTGAGCTTCCTGAGCAGGTAAAACTTGAGTAAATAATAAAGTGAGTATTAGAAGCAGATTAACCTTCATCAGTTCCTCTTTAATTTGTTCGTCATTTACGATTTTGACACTGGATTGTTTCGATAGATTTCAATCTCTTTGTTAAGTTCATCTAAATGTTGATTTATATAATTTATTGCGGCTTCATAAGTGTTTGGAATCTCTCCTTCTAAAATCGCATTTTCAATTCGATCTTTTATTATTCCAACACCTTTACAGGGTGGAAGATTAAATATTTTCATAATTTCTTCACCACGTACAGGAGACTGAAAAGCTCTCAGTTTATCTCTTTCAATTACATCGTGAATTTTTTGAACAACCAGGTCGTAATTTTTTTGAAATGTTTTTACTTTTTCTGGATTTTTAGAAGTTATATCACATCTACAGAGAGTGATTAAATCTTCCAGATCTTCACCCGCCGCAACGATGAGTCTCCTGATCGCCGAGTCGGTCACATTTTCATCAACTAGTGCAATTGGTCTTAAGTGAAGTCGAATAAGTTTTTCAATGTAATTTACTTTATGTAAGGGGAATTTATATTTCTGAAAGAGTTTTCTAATCATTCTGGCACCAAGTTCTTCGTGGCCATGAAAAGTCCAGCCGACTTTTTCATCGTAAGCTTTAGTTAATGGTTTTGCAATATCATGAAAAAGTGCAGCAAGTCTTAGCCACAGGTTTTTTGATCTTTCAGCAACATTATCTACTACTTCAAGCGTATGCCAGAAGACATCTTTATGGTGATAATCTTTTCTTTGTTCAACTCCAGCGAGATTTGCAATTTCGGGATAAAGAAATTCTAAGACTTTCGTCTTAAACATTAAAGCCAGTCCAATTGAAGGTTTGTCGCTCATCATAATTTTAAAAAATTCATCAACAATTCGTTCAGCAGAGACAATTCCAAGTCTTTCACGCATTTTTTCAGCTGCTTTTAATGTGTTCTCTTCTATTTCAAAATTCAATTGAGCAGCAAATCGAAAAGCTCTCATTATTCTTAAAGGGTCATCACTGAAAGTTATAAAAGGATCAAGGGGAGTTTTAATTATTTTGTTTTTAATGTCCTCGAATCCATTAAACAGGTCAATGATTTCGCCAAAATTTTTTGAATTGATTGGAAATGCAAGAGTGTTAATTGTAAAGTCTCTCCTTCGAATATCATCTTCAAAAGTGCCAGCTTCGACATTTGGTTTACGTGAATGTTTAGTGTAAGATTCTCTTCTCGAACCAACAAACTCGATATTGTATCCTTCGTATTTTATTAAAGCTGTTCCAAAATTTTTGTAAATAACGATATCTTTTGTCCCTAATTTTTTACTTACAATCTCAGCGAATTTAGTCCCATCCCCAACAACCAGTAAGTCTATCTCTTTTCTTTCTCTTCCTAAAATTCTGTCTCTCACATAACCACCAACAGCATAAACTTCAAAATTATTTTCATCGGCAATCTTACCGATTCTTTGTATAAGCTCTTCATTAAATTTATCTAATGAAGGAAATTGGTTGATGTTCATTAATACATTACCTCTTTTGTTATTTTACTGAGAACAAATCTCATAAGTTCAAGTTGATATTTTTCAGCATCATTCAAGATTAAGGAGTTCGCCTCAATAACTTCAATTGTTGAGTTCGCTTTTACAAAGTTATCAAGCATTAAGTACCTATAAAAACAATCTTTCAAAATCCAGAAATTATTTGAATATGCTTCGGTTACTTTCAGGAGTTGTTCTTTGTTCAAATTGCTAATGTCATTCACAAGAATTGAAATTTCATCCGGATATTTTGATCTCAAGTACTCTAAAAATTCATTGTAATTTCCACCAATCATTTCATCAATAAAATTAGAGTTCTCGATAAGAAATAAAATTAAATCGAAATAAGCATTCCATTTTGAAGAGATATTTAAACTTTTCAATTGCATAATTAGACCGAAGGCTCTTTCTCTTTCGCCAATCTTTGCCAGCGAGAGTGAATAATATATTTTAAGATAAATTGAGTTAAAACCATTAAATGAATTTAAGAAATTACTCGCATCGCAAGTAACTAAAATCTCGGAGAATTTTTTCTGATAGAATTTTGTGCGAACTAAATTTGTAAAAGCCTCAAGATCTTTAGTCATTGAATAAATTTTATTAAAGATCTGTTCCGCATTTTCGAAGGACCTCAGAGATAGATATTTTTTAGCTTTTAATTTTAATCGATTGATTGCTCTTGGACAATTCCTTTCAAATAAAGTCTGACCACCGAAAAGAACTTTAAATTTCAGACTATCAACAACATTAAATTGATATTGATTTAACTTGTTTTGAAACTCGCTTAATTCACTTCTCAAATCTGAACCATATACTAAAGAAAAATTACCATCTCGATAAAAATTTAGAAATTTTTCCAAACCATATTTATCAATAAGGTATTTACAAAAACTGCCGGATATTAGGTAACTTAAACTGCTTTTTTGAGTTGCAAAGGAATAGTTGTTGAAAAATTTATTAAAGTCCAATTCAGGTGAAAACTTTTTAATCAATGCGACATAATATTCCGGGATATTTTCGAGCCAATCCCATTCAATCGCCATCGCACCACCCTCAATT